>NZ_JAWUEH010000005.1:0-247765 GCF_033550225.1 Providencia sp. 2023EL-00965
CTCTAAATAATTCAAGGTGCAACTAGGCGACCAGTGAGCGAGACGCTAGGAGCATACATTAGTATGTGACTGGCGCGAGTGAACGCAGTCACTTATACCTCAACGAACAGTGTTGTAACTTGAAGTCCGCCCAACACATACTCTAAATAATTCAAGGTGCAACTAGGCGACCAGTGAGCGAGACGCTAGGAGCATACATTAGTATGTGACTGGCGCGAGTGAACGCAGTCACTTATACCTCAACGAACAGTGTTGTAACTTGAAGTCTCTCCCCTACACATACTCTAAATAATTCGAGGTGCAACTAGGCGACCAGCGAGCGAGACGCTAGGAGCATACATCAGTATGTGACTGGCGCGAGTGAACGCAGTCAACAACGTTGCAACTTGAAGTATGACGAGTATGTCAGTCAAATGTAGCTATAAGCCAAGCAGATCCCCTATACTCGCCGGCAACCGCGTTGCTGCCATGAAGATGACTGCGGATTTTTATTGTTCTTACATTTTGAATTTGCACTTTGAAATCTTTACCTGATTGCCCTGTCACATCATCAAGTAGCTCTAATTCACTGTAGATTTTGTTATTACTATCAAGGCTATTGGTCATGGGCAAGCGCTGTTTTGGATCATCATCAGTGGTGTAATCTAAACGTAGTCTCACTGATGTTGATTCCGCAAATTTACAGTTATAAGTGACATTTTCCGTGACTGTGCTGTCATAGTTAATGGTATTTAATGCCCCATGCCGCAGATTAAGTGTACTCGGTAACCCTGTACTGGTTGTGGTTGTACAGAGCTCAGCGATATTCAATTGCGAAGCTGAGATTCTGATGGGTACCGTCGACTCACCAATTGACCAAGTCGTATCAAGTGGAGCACTGTTTTCGCCCGTAAAAGCACGTACATAACTCGCTAAATCCATTGCTGGAATGATAATTTGCCCATCAATAATCCTATTTCGAACATAAAAGGTGATGGTAATTTGTCGTGGGGTATAAAACGATGACGCATTTACCGTATCCCCAGGTTTCGCATTTGAGCAAGCCTGAGAATCTGATAACAATCGCCAAATATCAATAAAACTACTTTCAATAGTCATATACACATTGGTATTAATATCATAGAGTTTTTTACCATTAATATTTGCGCCAGTTTCAGGTGCATAAACAAATAAACGGTGATATGCATTTGTACCAAGTTGCGTATTAGTCTTATCTCCCCATTCGCGCCCAATGCAGTTAACTCTCCCTCTTACACTGACAATAGAGTTATCATTAACCACTGATATTGGATTACCAACTTGGTAGTATTCTCTGCCATCACTGCCATAAATTGGAGTTTGCGCTACAGTACTGCTGTTAGTTAACCTTAAATAATAGCCATCACTTGGATTTATTATCTTTGCCGCATAGTCTGCTTGAGCATAAAAACTATAAGATATCAGGCCACTACAAATATAGAACAATGATAACCTTTGACGGCTCATCATTATTGCTCGCCAAATTAAACTAAAAAAATTAAACATGGTGGGAAATCCTATTAATAATAAGTCACAGAAAAGGTTACTGCGGAGGTAAATTTCCCCACTTCCAATTTCTCTAGAGGTACTGCGCTCACTAACTTAGCTTGCAGATCAATACGATATTTTGTGTCTTCAACACGCGCTGGATAAATTTGTTGGGTCTTACCAATCTCTAATACACTATTACTATCACCCGTTGTTTCAGCGAATTCGATACCTAATCCATCGATACTGGTTGCTAAAATATTTTTTCCTTCATAGGGCAACGAATTGGTTCCTTTTGGATTCAAAGAAATCGCCAGTGTGCGATTAAAATTACACCCAGAGATATATAAGGAAAAATCTTGTGTCGCATCCACCGTATTAAGGGCTTCCGTTTTGAGTACACCAAAGTTTATTTTTAATGGGGAGCTATTGTCTTGGCTACGCAAATCACAAATCGGATCGACCATAGTTGCCGTTACATTAACTTCAATATCGGCTTGGCTAATTAAAGGAATAAGCACCAATAAACTGTAACAATAGTGGCGTATTTGATTATTAAGTTTCATTACTCATACTCCACAGCAAAAGTCACCGTACCAACAAAATCGCCTACCTTCGCATCCGCTGTTGCTGGTTTACGCACAAAAACACCGAAATCAAATTGCTGCATATTATTAACAACAGAAACCACCCCAAGTGATATTGGTTTGTTTAATTCAATGATTTTATCGTCCTTATCAACAAGGCCTAATAAAATGCCACTATCTCCCTTAGTTGCTATATAGTTCTCATCTCCAATATTAACTAACTGATTACTTTGCCAAGTTAATTTAATGCTCTTCTGTAAATCTGTTTCACTACATTTATTAATCGCAATGGAAAAAGGAGTTATTGCACTTTTTTCATTTTCATTTATAAATTGCCAGCGCAAGTTATAAAGGGTAATTTTTTGCTTTAATGAATCAGGTGCAACTTGGCATGCAGTGCTTACTAGTTCCCCATTAAACTCAACATCTAAGCTATTTGATGCCAATGTTATTGGGCTTATTACTAGCAACGGCAGCAATAATATGAAATTAGAAACAACTTTATTATTCATATCCTACCTCAAGCCTAAGTAATCGATATTTATTTGCTGCCCATGGAATACGGATCTTATTATTACCATCAATGAGTTGCAGAAAATGAAGAGGAAAAAAATGACCTCGTTGTATGTCATAAAATTGCACAGTAGCTGGTGTGGTACTTACACCTACAAACTCAGCCCCAGCACCACACTTGGTCAACAAAATATGTTCGACGCCTTGCCAAGACCAATTACAGGGAGAATTAAAGACAATTGCATTCACCTGTATCTGCCCTGAATGTATCGATTCATAATCCATTTGATTAACGGGGGTATTAGCAACTGGTGTCGCTGCAATGGTATATTGACTAGCCAATATGCATAACAACCACCATATCGATTTCTTTTTCATTTCACTGCCCTCTCATGACTTGGATATAAACTATTTTTCACCAGTCACAGAACAAGTATCCCCTTGGCAATTAAATACCAATGTTGGTTTTCCACCATAATCATTGATATAAGTGAGATAAGGTGTCGCCAATGCCGCAGAAGAAAGCTCATGAGTCGATTTAGGGGGCAACATTACCACATCAAATGCACTCTTCTCTGACTGTGATTTACTACCACCAAAACCAATAACCGTTAAATTAAACGGGGTCGTATTATTCAATCGATAGCCTTTAGCTGTTTTAGTTAGAGTGACTTTATGAGCCCATTTAGTTTCTGATTCAGGCAAAATACTGCTTGGGCGATAGAACAATTTCACCCGCGATTGCAAAGCAATTTGTAATGTATTTCCTTCATTAGATTTAGGTGGGACTTCACGTAAATTGAAATAAAACACCGATTCTCTATCTTGAGGTAATTTACTGACTTCTGGGGTCACACTTAAACGCACAAGGCTATTACTATTAGGCTCAATACGTTGTAAAGGAGGCGTTGCTAATATCGCTCCCTTAGTTAATTTATTACCTTGTAGATCTTCAATCCAGCTTTGTGCTAAATAAGCTTCTTCAGGATTATCATTAGAAATAGTCACATTAATAGAAGGTTTAGAACCTGGAAAAATAATTCGTGTTCTATCGAGTGTCACGGCACTATATGCATTCGAACTCATAAATAACATGGTATAAATAACAGCAGTTATTAGACCATTACGTAAACTTAAAATATTTAATTTCATAAAATCTAATCTCATCAATATTAATTAACGCTTAATATACTTTTAAATGACATGGACTCAGCTAAGGCTGAATAGTCGCTATTACATCATCATTAATTGTTGAACATGGCAGCAATAACATGCTACTTGAGGTATCTAAATTTGCGGGAAGATGTAATCCACATTGCGGTTTACCTCCCCAATAAACAGAAAGTGTTTCCTGCGGTGAAATGCCGACTAACCAAGTCACGCCATCTTCACCAACAATGCCTAATTCGCGGTTATCAGCATTGCGTACACTCGCACCAAAAGGCGGATTTTTACCGTTACTCAACGCTAAAATGGCAAATAATTTTTCACCTTTCATAACAGATAAGCTACGGTATCCAATTGCCCCTTTCGTTAAAGTGACATCGGTCGTTGAATCTAAAGTGTCTAAATTATCGGGTAATTGACTCGTATTAATCGACGCAACAGACTTGCGGTAGCTATTGATATTAGGAAGTACCGCCAAACCAAATCGATTGGTTTTAATAACACCATTATCAAGTGGTACATCACCAATCCCAGAAGTATCAATCATCAGACGTGTGTCACCATTTGCACTTCGGTGCATCGCAACACCGTGTGCTGTCGCAGTGAATCCACTATTAATCGAACCACCAATACTGCGATACTGCTGCGGAACGTAGCTGGCATTAACAGAAACATTGGCCTGAGAAAGATCGCGTGAATAGTAGCCACTAACACTCGATTCACTGTCTCGGTTTTGTCCGTGATTGTAACCAACATTGACGCTATAACTGTCATTGTCGCCGTAGCCGCTATAACCAATATTGTGGTTATATTGACTACTCCCTCCTGAACGTGAATACGACTCAGAGAATGTCACGCTATGACCACTATAAAATGGCACGGTTAAATAGAGGTTGATGGAATCATCTTTATAACCCTTATCGCGCTCCGTACGAGTTGCCGACAACGATAATGTGGCATTTTGTTGTGACAAACCTGGGATACTAATATTAGTACTTGCATATAAGCCATATTGTGTTTGTGGTTTGTCCTGCCAATAAGTACTGTATTGATAATTCAATGAAAGATTAAAATCATCAAAATACTTATTAAGATAAATTTGATAGTTTTCTTTTGCTGTCCGTGGCTGATATCCCGTTCGCTCCTGCTCCATAAATTGGCTTAACGTACGATAGTTTCGATCTGCAAAGCGATATCCAGCAAAAGTAATATCAGTACGGATCTCATCAAATGATTTAGCATAATTCAGTCTATATGAACGACCTTGTAATGTTTCATGTGTTAAATGAGCAATAGATTGAGTGATATCTACAGAAAGTGCACCAAAAGCAAATAGATCACGACCAATACCCAATGCAGCAGTTTGGTAATCACCATTTAATTGTGAGCCACCATATAATGACCATTCGTTAGATATGCCATAAGAAATCTCGCCACCAACAACGGGGTCACCTGTAAGATCATGACTGTTATAACGTGTTTTACCCGCCACTAATTTATAAGTAAATCGGCCTGGGCGTGTTAAGTAAGGCAGTGACGCTGTATTGATGCTAAATTTTTTCTCTTCGCCATTTTCTTCACGGACGGTGACATCTAATACTCCACGTACTCCACTATCCAATGTCTGAATACGAAAAGGGCCAGCAGGAACTGTCGTTTCTAAAAGCACACGATCTTTACTGCGAACTGTCACGGTCGCATTAGTATTGGCAATACCAACAATTTCAGGTGCATAGCCCACTAATTTAGGCGGGAGCATACGATCATCACTTTCTAATGAGATCCCACTGTATTGCCATGATTCAAATACATCTGAATAAAAATAATTTTCACCAATCGTTAAAATCGAAGCAAGATTCTTGAGGGAAGTGAACGCATATAGCCGACTAAAATCAAACTGATGTGTTTCTTGTGTGTTGTTGCCACCATTCTGTTTTTGATAAGAAGTGTTAAAGTCGCCACGCAAACGCCAAGCACCAAAATTTAGCCCTGTTGTACCATTAGCAGATAAATAAACACGCTTATCACCGCTATTTTCTTCGGTCGCAGAGGCATTGGCATTGTAATCAAAAAATGCACCATTAATCCCTTCTTCCCACAATGCGGGAGGCACCCAATAAGGATCACGGTATTCCATCCACGCTTGAGGAATAACGACTTTAAGAGATAGTGTCGATAGTTCAATAGTCAGCTGAGTGCCTGTCAATGCAGTAAAATCCAGACATTGATTATCATGAAAAAATGTCACTTTTTCTTTCGCTTCAGACGTCAAGCCAAACAAATCAAGCATATCCGTTGGTATACAAACAGCTTGTAGTAAATTTTGTTCATGATGGTTTTGTTCAAGAACTTCGATCTCTCGTGCCATACCTAAACGTTGGCCATTAACAAAAACGGTTAAAAAATAGTGACCAGGGGGTACATACCCAGCAATGGCAAATTGACTCATATCAACGTTCTCAATATCTTCCGCATCTAATACATCCGTATTAAATTCAGTCGCATACGCTGTACATGTCGTAATACTAAATGCCCATAAAATGGCTTGCCTGAGTTTGCTAAGTTTGAACATCATGCCTGTACCATCCCAAACGCTACAAAAATGCCCTTTCAATGCTGAGCGCATTGCGGCTACTTTTATTTGTTTTTATTGATAATCGATAAAAAAACGAACCAGTCCTTGATAGCTTCCTGCTTGGATGGGTTCACCAGTCAGTTCTAACTGCAAGAAGTAACGTAAAAAAAGTGTTTGCTCTAATTTATCTTGCCGTAACACACTGTCATACAAAGGATAATTTTGACCTGGAGTTAGTACTTGCTTACTATCGTCCAACACCGAAACGCCTAACCCTTGTGATGGACCATGTAAAACAAACGCATTGACATTTGTTGCGCTCTGCCCATCAAACTTTATTGACCATGCCTTACTGTCAATGAGGGAATAAAGACTCCCACAATCACGTAACTCAATGTCAAATGGCTGAGAGTGTTGCTCTCGAAAATTTTTCGACGATAATGCGGTTAATGTTAATGACGAAAAATCCACTGTTTGATAGCGATCTTTCATTACAATTGAACACGGTGTTGAAATAACACTTCCGACAAGTTGAGCGTTCCCTTCATGACGCATACCATTTTCATTTGCGCCATAAGTAATAGAAGCTCCACCATGAAAGACGAAAAAACCGCTAATTAACTGAAGAATAAAGCACTGACAACTGCTCATTATTTTCTCTTTTATGCGATTAAAGAACCGCCAGAAAATACTGGCGGCAATGCAATGTACTGATACTTACTCGTAAGTAATACGGAAGTTTGAAATAGCGCTGAATTTACCTTCAACAATATCTTTAGACGCATCAACAGCTTTAGCTAATGCTTTAAAAGTCAATGTAATGTCACCTTGTGTATTGCCATTTGGTAATACATTTTTAGCCTTACCAAATTCAAAACCATCGATAGCAATACCTAAGTTATTTGTATTACCAACAGAAGTTGTAAGTAGTGTATTTTTATCATCTGCATAATTTTGACCAGTGAATACCAATTGCATTGATTTCACAGCAACAGGTTTATTTTCATCATCTTTATCAAAATTATTAAAATCGCAGCCAACAAACTTAATATCGAAATCGGCTTCAGCGACATTACCGCCTTCTAACGCTTTACGAGAAAGCTGTCCAAAATCGACAGTTTGTTTTAGCGATGATTGCTCAATATTACATGGGGTATTCACTACTGAACCAACAAACTCAACAGAGCCTGTATTATCGGCCATTGAATTAAATGACACTACAGATGCAAAAAATGCAGAAGCAATCGCTAATTTAGAACATTTCATATTATTTCCTTAGGATAAAAGTAATTTGAAATAATACATAACGTATATCTACGCCATGCTAATTTCAGATTTATTGACTAAATAATTCTCAATTAAATCATCCTTAATTTATTAAATTCCATTTAATAGTTAACACATAACCGATGGCTATGGATATAAAACCCAACCATATTATAAAATAGTAAAACTCACTCAAACATCTTTAACTTATAAACTTCATCCGCATGATTTGCTATTACTGAAAAGAAGAAATCCACCCAGTTTTTATCTAAAGTCTTAAGCATAAGATCTAATAACTCAATACTTATACTCGTTTCACCACGTTCATAACGTGATATTTGCTGCTGACTAACATTTAATAACTTCCCTAATTCCAAACCAGTTAATGACTTATTTATCCGAGATTTCCTTAGGAATAAACCAATATCTATCCTTAATGAATTCTTACTCTTCATAATATTAAAACCAATGATTGACAGTTTGAAACCCACATAACTAATCATATTATATTAATAAGGCATGAAGTCCCCTTATCAAATAAAAATAACAAGTGTCTGAATCAAATTTGATTTGAAATATAGGGTGATAAAATCATACTGTAAATACATTTAAAACAATCAAATCACTAGTTATTAATAAGTTAAACCTATCAAAAACGCCTTTTTACTCACCAGAGGAGCAAGAACAACCTATATAATGATAAAACTATCAATAAATTATAAAAATCAACTCAAATAAGCAATATTGAAAATACTATTTAGGCCAGTTAAATATTTACTGGTTTAGATAGTAGCACCGCTATCCATTACTAATTTGTTACAATTCAAATCATTTTGAAAAAATAATTCTAAAAAAAAACTATGAGAAATACTTTTAAAATTAGTAAAAATATAATTTATATACCCGATATAAACTCATATCTTTATATATAGCCAAAAGTAACATTATAACTTTTTTTGACTAGTTGAGTTTTAAAAGTATAAAGAGTAGAAGTTCAAGTCATCAAAAATGATTATCAAGAAGGAAAGAACCGTAAATAGTAAAATTTTTATTTTAGACATTCCTTTTTCAAGGAAAAATACTTTTCATAACAACCATCAGAAATAAACATTTAGAAACACTAACAATTAACTTTGTAACAAAAAAAGTATTGAAGATAAACAAATAACATGAATTTAAATTTCAAAATAGTTAATCACGGTAGTTATAAATTTATAAAAAGCTTCATTTACCTTTAATTACGGAAAAAACATCATATATTATAAAGACAATTTACGCACAATAAGAGTTAAAATAGATTTAAAATCTATATTTTTTGCATATGTAGAATATTTTTCTATAATTACAACTTTTGTAATTATATACTTTCGTTTTAAAAAAATCCCTCTTAAAATTACTCCACTGAGTTGTATTTTGAATATTGTTTGCGCATTTCTTACCTTAATATTAACTAAAGCTATAGAGCAAAGTTTAGATATAGCTATAAGTATAAAAAAACTGCTTAGCCCACAAGGAGTGTCAGAAAAAGAAGTGATTATGCAATAATTAAGTTCCCCTCGTTATTAGGAAAGATAAAACTTGAAGATATAAACATTATAGCGCTAAAAATGATTATTGTTTATTGATTTTTATACACTACGAACCAATCTATTTATTGGCAGTAAATAGTGTCAATTAGCTATAGACATTCTGTCATAGAATGGAAGCACTGACATCAATTTTATAGCCTGTAATTCTATTTTTATGCATATAAGTTTATAAATTATGCAATAGATTGAGTTTGTTAATCACACCCAAAAAGAGTAAAATAGTACTATGAAGAATGGGTATTTAAAGGCAAAAAATGATTTACACAATTAATAGCCAATTAAAATATAATTCTGAGGATGGTAGCATCTATGGTTTAGATAATCTTTCTGAGCCTATTGCAACATTAACACCTGTGCTAAATAGAATTTTAAAAGTTCTAATAGAGAATAAGTCACAAGTTATGCCTAGAGATAGGATACTAGAATTGGTATGGGATAAACATGGGTTAGTGAGTTCATCAAACACCCTAAACCAATACATAAGTATGTTAAGAAAACTGTTCTCTCAGTACCTTAATGTTGATAATGCAATTTTAACGATCCCTAAAAAAGGAATGATGCTGTCATCTGAGCTTTTAATAGAGAAAGAAGAATCAAAAACCTCAGATAAGATATTAGAAGAAAGCACAAAGCATACCGCTAAACCTAGCCACACCATAGATCGTAAAAAAATCAGTGTGTATGCCTTATGTTGTATTTTAATTTTTATTTGTATTTCCATGGGGTTATACATAGTCATACAAAAAAATTCATTTCAATCTATTGGTTTTTATCAGCTCAGTAAAATAAATACATGCCCAGTTTATGCATTCAAGGAGTACAGTGATAAGGCACAAGTAATCAGTACGATTAAAAGGCAAGTCGCTAGATTTAATATTACTTGTAAAAATGGTGATTACTTTTATTACTATGACAACAATGAAAGTACCGATTATATTAAACATGACTTCCTTGCAAAATGTAATGATAACACTTGTGTTACAACGAGGTTTAATTTTTGAGGTTAATATGAAAGCAAAATTATTTTTACTAGTACTATTGCTTGTATGTTTACCAATATTATCCTACTACTTTTTATTTTATCCAAAAACTATTTATTGTAATGCCAAAATAGACTCTGAGTTTGTTAATTCCGCTGACTCATATCAATTAGACTATAGAATAGTCTATAAAAAAAATAAAACAGGCTATTTCCGTATTACAGGCTATGTACATGATGAGAAAAAGAGCGCCATATACAGGGTGATGAATTTCAAAGTATTAGAAAAAAATAATGACTTGCTAACATTAAAGATAACATCCATCAGAAAATCACCACAAGATAACATCTCTGATGAATTATTTAACAAATATTTTAAAGTTGTATCTGATGATACCATCATGTATTTAAATATCAGCTCACTAAAAGATGGGGACTATCTCATTTCAGGTACATTAGGACCATACTTTATCTGTAAGTCAGAGTAGTGACTTAACATATTTGAGCGAATGAAAAGCTCTACTATATTACAATTTTATCTCATAAATTTAGATATTTGCTAGAATAGGAGTAATTATGGACATCACTAAAGCATTAAACGAAAATCCACAAAAAACATCACTAGCAGTTGGAAAAATACTAAAAAACGCAAGAAAATCAAAAAAATATACAGGAATAGAACTCGGTAAAAAAATTAACATCTCACAACAACAAATTTCCAGTTATGAACGAGGTGTTAATAATATTAGCTTAAAGTTGCTATTCACTATACTGATAGAATTAGATTTAAATCTTAATGATTTTATTTTCATGTTGAATAAAGAGCTTAATAGAGATAATGGATACTATCATTATTAAATTAGGCCATAAAACTTAACAAAAATAGTAATGAAAATCATTACTAAACACCTATACTTTCAAAAAATAACGCAATATCAATCGTTATTTATGCTTTACTATTAAATTTTTATATCGATAAGCAATGGCAGCCATAGTCAAAATAGCATATAAAATAGGCTCTGGCGTCATTGTTTTCATCGATAAAATATAGTGAAATATAATCATTAATAATGTTGGATAAAGCAAATAATGGATCCTTTTCCACCACATACCTAATCGTGTTCGAATAAAGTCAAATGAGCTTATCGCCATTAAAAATAAGCTCAGCCAACATACAGCACCTATTACTAAATATAAATGTGAAAAAACTTCAGAGAAAAATAATGACAGATTATTCCAGCCAATCTCTAGTAATAAATAACTGCATAAATGCAATAGAGCCCAAACAAAACACCATAATCCAAGTAATTTACGCGTCTGAAAAAGCGTATTAAATCGCAAAAAATGAGCCAATATTGGGATCAGTGCAACCGTAATCAATAAGCGCAATGCAATGAGCCCTGTAAAATGTTGAATATCTTTCGTAGGTTCAGCTCCTAAAGCCTGACTATTTATTGCATAAACCAACCATAGTAAAGGCAATAACGCCGCAGTATGAGCAATAACTTTAGTGATCAAAACAGCTGCACGATTTTCTGTCAGCATTAAAAATATCTCCGTAGATCCATCCCTTTATAGAGATCAGCGACCTGCTCACCATACCCATTGAACAATAATGTTGGCTGCCGATTTACTTGTCCAAAGCCACCTGAACCAATAAAACGTTCAGTTGCTTGAGACCAACGTGGGTGGTTTACCTGTGGATTTACATTTGCATAAAATCCATATTCACTTGGTGCAGAAAGATTCCATGTTGTTGGCGGAATATCGCTAGTTAAACGAATTTTTACAATTGATTTAATACCTTTGAATCCATATTTCCATGGCACAACCAGACGAATAGGAGCACCATTTTGATTTGGTAATGATTTTCCATACACTCCAGTTGCTAATAATGTCAGTGGATTCATCGCCTCATCAATGCGTAAGCCTTCAACATAAGGGTAATCTAATCCACCGCCAATAAAACGACTTTTTTGACCGGGCATTTCTTCAGGTGCATAACGTGTTTCAAACGCAACATACTTCGCATGACTTGTTGGCTCAGCAAGTGCTAATAACTTCGCTAATGGAAAACCAACCCAAGGGATCACCATCGACCAAGCCTCAACACAACGCATACGGTAAATACGTTCTTCTAAAGTGAATTTATTTTGAATATCATCTAGATTTAACGTCATTGGTCGGTTCACTTCTCCTTCAACAGTCACCGTCCATTCATCTGTTTTCATCGTATGTGCATATTCAGCAGGATCTGATTTATTCAATCCAAACTCATAGAAATTATTATAACCAGTCACTTTATCTTCTGGTGTCAATATCAAGGATGATTGATATTCTTCAGGTTGAATAAATGTTAAGACCTTTCTATCTACCTGCGGAACCGTAGATTTATCATCACTAAACCATGAAAATAAATCCGCTTTAACTGCGGATGATAATGCAATTCCCGACACTCCAACCCCTAACAATTGAAGTAGTTTTCTACGTTTCATAAAAAATACAGATTCAGGGGTAATTTGTGACGAAGAAATTTTATCTCGTTTTTTCATGGTGCTCTCCATTACTCAAAAACATGGGCCGTGGTTTAAAAAGAAAACATGTTCTTTCTATATCATGCCTGTTATACCTGAAGAAAAAGAGAAAACACTGACATTAAGATGACAAATTTGTCATCTTAATCATTATCATAAGGAAAATTCAAAATGAGCGTACTTTGCCCTGCCTGATGCCTAAAAGCGACGCAACCACCATGCAACTCAATAATCGCTTTAACAATTGATAGCCCTAACCCGCTACCTTCAGAAGTTCGTGAATTATCTCCTCGCCAAAAACGTGTAAAAATTTCTTCGCTATCTGGCAGCACTTCGCCATGATTCACAATACTAATAGATAGCGTATTGTGCTTTGCTGAGATATTAGTGATTACCTGAGTATGAGGCTGAGCATATTTAACTGCATTCGAAATGACATTTATTAATACTCGAACCAACAACACGCGATCTGCATTAAGACTTAGTTTTGATGGATGACATAACAAAACAATATTTTTTTCTTCAGCGTAAACAGAAAATAGCTCATAAACTTCATTAACCAGATCAAACAGCGGCAGTACTTCTCGTTTTAGTGCAATATTTCTATTTTCCGCACGAGCGATAAACAAAATACTTTGAATTATCTGTGCTAATTTATCTAACTCTTCAATATTACTGGCAATCACCGATTCATATTCACTAACACTGCGTGAGCGCTGAAGAACAATTTCATTTTGCACCCGAATAGCATTAATGGGTGTTCTAAGCTCATGAGCGAGATCATCAGCAAGCTGAGTTAACTTAACAAAATCTCCCTTCAATCTTGACCGCATAATGTTAAGTGATTCCCCGAGCTCTTTTAACTCCTTCGGAAGCTGTGCGATTTCGATTGAATGATTTAATGACTGAAGATCGGTATTGGCCGTTGTTTGACTAAGGAACTGTATATCACGTAGCCCTTTTTTAATTAACCAAAGACTTAATAGCCCCATTAAAATAATTGAGATCAATGAGATCACTAAACTTTGTGTCAAATACTTAGCTAACACACTATCACGATCCACTGATGCCTTAGCTAATACGATATTCAAACGACCTATCGGTGAATCAATATTAAAATTTACGGCGGAAATAGGGATCCCTGAAGATGTTCGCCAATGAGAAATATTATTTGAATCAAGAGTCTCTAACTGTACTAATTTTAGATGTCCTGAAGCCAACATATCAGCATTTGTCGCAACAATAATCTGATTTTCAGCATTTTTTATTTGGATAATGTCTTGTCTCATATCCATCATGCGCTGGAAATACATAGGTAGTGTTTTGATATCTATACCGCTTGCGATCAACTTTGCCAATTGATCTGTACGATTGATAAGTAAGTTATCATCTCGCTCGATCAATTCATTTTTCAAGGAATGATAAAGTACCCAAGTCACCAATCCTGCATTGACAATCATCAGTAAAATAAAAGAAAGAATGAGCTGAAAGCGGAGTGATTTTTTCTTCATACACTTGGCCTATTACATCGATATCCCATACCACGGATGGTTTCTATTAATTTAACGTCATAATCATCATCAATTTTTTTTCTTAATCGCCTGATAGCAACATCAATGATATTTGTATCGCTTTCAAAATCGATTCCCCATACCTCACTCGCAATCAGCGTTCTTGGTAATATTTCATCAGCATGCAAGACAAAGAAAAGTAGTAATGAATACTCTTGGCGAGTCAAAATAATCTTATTTCCTCCACGCTCAACATCATGGCGAGTAAGATCTATTTTTAAATCAGCTAATTCGATATGAGTCGAAGAATGTTGGTTAACTTTAAGTTGATTTTTAACCCTTGCTAATAATTCAGAAAAAGAAAAAGGTTTAACCAAATAATCATTAGCACCTAATTCAAGCCCTTTAACCCTGTCATCAACCGCATCCCTTGCCGTTAAACAAATTACAGGCACCGATTTAGAAGTACGTAATATTTTTAAAATATCCCAGCCATTCATCCCCGGTAGCATAATATCTAATATTACCAACTGATAATCGTTTTCGAGCGCAAAATAGAGGCCATCTCTGCCGTCTGATGCAATATCAACAACAAAACCCGCTTCTTCTAATCCTTTTTTAACCCAACTTTGGGTTTTAATATGATCTTCAATCAATAGTATCTTCATGCCACCCCCAAGTTACTGTGAACACTAATTTACCTGAAGAGCAAAAACGATACTAACAACTTATCCTAAATTAATTAGATTCCCATTGCGAAACATAAGATATCGCCACTATTTGTAAATAGCAGCAAATAGCTCAGATGACATGTAAACTACCGAATAAATAACTCAATAAGACAAAAGTCATGTGCTGTTTGAGAACCAATAACGTATTGCAATGACTTTCCATCATTTTCAACCAATGCAGTTTCAAATAGCGTTAATTGGCGCTGCTCACCATTAACATAAAGATCAAGTTGATCCGTAGTATTAAAAATAATTACCCGATCGGCATCACTTATCCATGAGGACATAGCTTGGGCATTGATCCACTGTAACCGAGCACAATATCTATCAGGATTATAAATTAGGTTAAAGTCACGAATTGGCTCATCAAGTAACTCCGCATAAACATCACTTTCACCATCAAAAGAAAAAAACTGTTTTTGATGCAGAGTAACAGGTGCTTTTTGATCAACATTTAATATTAGCCCAGCACCACCATCAAGAACACCTATGATCCGTTTTCTATTTGGAAAATACGAAAACGCGCCTGCTGATTTCACATCTGCAATAGAGATACGCCAATCGAAGTCAGAAAGCCCTGTACCATGACTACGAACAATTTCTAAAGTAAAACCTTGGCCATTTTTCCATGGCATTTTTTTATAATTTTCAACAGCTAATACTTGGATCATAGATACATCAACCTTGGTTTAATGGTGGTTATAACTATCTATCTATTTTTTGTTAAATAAGAAAATGAACGATATTCAACACTCTAACATAACTTATTAAAACAAAACGTAGCCTCTTATGGTAGATCAACGTGAGCGAAGCATGTTGAGTGTTTCCTTCTACAGGCTCTAACACAATCTAAATTCTTGCATACTCGTTATACTGCAAGTTGCGAGGGTATTGCTAGCCAAGTCACATAGTTTATCTATGCTCCCCCTATCTTCGCTTGTCGCCCACCTGCACCTCGAACTATTTTGAGTATATCTCAACCTATTATTGTGATCGAATTCATAACAAATTGTACATTTGCACAATTATATTCATTATTAGCGCATGAAAACTAGTCATCCTAACAATGCCTTACCAATAGCTGAATTATATAATTCTATTAAATAAAAAAGGCTCACCAGCATTCATTTTTATTAATTAATTGGGTGGTAATAAGAATGACAGTTAATATCGTATTTCTCGATCATGATACCTTCCCTGAAGGCATTAATATTAAGAAAACAAACAAAGAATATAACTTAAGTTTATATGGGAAAACACAAGATAGTGACGTTATTGAACGGGTAAAAGATGCAGATGTGATTATTACTAATAAAGTAAAAATCACCAAAGAAATTATTGAATCTGCAAAGCGATTAAAGTTTATTTCAGTAGCGGCAACGGGAACCGATATAATTGATATTGATGCCTGCAATGAGCATAACATTTTAGTTTCCAATATCAGAAATTATGCCGTCAATACCGTACCTGAACATACCTTTGCCCTAATCTTAGCCTTGCGTCGTAGCTTACTCGCCTACACGCAATCCGTCCAAAATGGCCGTTGGCAAGAGTCGGGACAATTTTGTTATTTTGACTATAAAATTAATAACTTAGCAGACTCAACTCTAGGTATCATTGGTGATGGCGTTTTAGGGAAAGCAGTGGCTGATATTGCAAAAGCCTTTGGTATGAAAGTGCTATTTTCTAGCTACAAAGGTACTAATAATATGGGGCCTTTATATACGCCATTTGAAGAGGTTATTGCAAACAGTGATATTATTTCGATTCATTGCCCATTATTAAAATCAACAAAAGATTTAATTAGCTTCCCCGAATTCGAAAAAATGAAACCCTCTTGTATTTTAATTAATACGGCTAGAGGTGGGATTGTTAATGAATCTGCATTATATAACGCACTTATCAACAATAAGATATTAGGGGCAGGATTTGATGTTTGTATTTCAGAACCACCGGAAAAAGATAGCGATATAATGAAAATGACTCAATTACCAAATTTCATTCTTACTCCACATATTTCATGGGCAAGTTTTGAAGCTATACAAACATTATCAGATATGATGATGGATAACATCGAAGCCTTTTTATCCGGTCATCCCAAGAATCTAGTTAATTAATTTACTCATTGATTTAAAAGAGGTCATCAATATGTTTTTAGGAAAAGAAATTCGTTTAAAAAGATTATTAAATAAAAAATCGGGTCGCCTTCTTGCTATTACTATGGATCATCCAATTACGCGCGGTGTATTACCTGGAATTGGCGATATTAAATCAGTGATGAAACAAGTTGTGGCAGGAGAGCCTGATGCCATTACCATGCATAAAGGCATTATTGAAAAAGTCTATCCTCCGTATGTTGCTTCTGATGTTTCTATCATCATGAAAGCGACTAGCTACTCAATTCCTTATCATGAAGCCTATGACACGCCAGTTGCGGATGTGGAAGAAGCCATTCGTTTAGGTGCAGATGCGATTTCAGTTGGTTGTATTATGGGTGGTCCAGAACAAGCACAACAACTCACATTCTTAGGCCAAGTATCTAAAGCCGCGGCTTCTGCGGGTCTACCTTTAGTTGCGCATATTTATCCAAAAGGCCCAATGATTGAAGACAGTTTTGATGCTAAAAACTTAGCCTATTGTGTCCGTGCAGGCGCAGAGCTAGGCGTTGATATTATCAAAACGCTATGGTCAGGCTCTCCTGAAACATTTAAATCTGTAGTTGATAGCTGCCCTGCAATGGTCGCTTTAGCAGGGGGTGATATGGGTAATGACCTCATAAGCTTTTTAACCAATACCCGTAAAGCACTCGATATTGGTGTGGGTGGTGTGACATACGGTCGCTTCGTATGGCAACACGAAAACCCAACAGCTGTGATTAAGGCTTTGAATGCACTTATTAATGATGATTGTTCAGTTGAGCAAGCTATCGCTGAATATAAGCAAGCAGGCGGAAAATAATCCACATTCATCACGACAGTGCATAGGGAGGAAAAAATGAAAGCAGCGGTATTGTATGCACCCAATGAACTCAAAGTGGCTGAAATTAAGTATCCACAAGTTGGTAAGGGTGATGTCGTCATTAAAGTTAAAGCAGCCGCGATTTGTGGAACCGATGGACGAATTATTTCAGGTAAGAAAACCAAAGGTGTACGTTATCCCTCTGTGATAGGCCATGAATTTTCAGGAGAAATCGTTGAGATCGGCGAAAATGTAACTGACCTTAAAGTAGGAGATGCAATTGCGGTTGACCCTGTTGTACCGTGCCGTTCTTGTATTTACTGCCGCATAGGTAAAGAAAATGTCTGTTTAAATCGCCAAGCTATCGGCTATGAATTTGATGGTGCTTTTGCAGAATATGTACGAATACCTGAAGCCGCTTTGTCATCCGGCAATGTCTTTAAAATCCCTCAAGGGATGTCTTTTGAAGCCGCAGCATTAGCAGAACCATTAGCTTGCTGCATCAATGGGCAGAAAAATGTGGGTATTGAGCTTGGAGATACGGTGGTAATTATTGGTGCAGGACCAATCGGATTAATGCATGTACTACTCGCTCGTTTCTCTGGTGCAACAAATATTATTGTCAGTGAACTCAATGAGCAACGCCAACAAGCTGCATTAAATTGTGGTGCCACACGCGTCGTTAATAGCCAGCAAGAAAACTTGCTAGAGGTTGTGAAAGGCTTAACAGAAGGCGTTGGTGCAGATGTTGTCATTATTGCGATAGGGATCCCTGCATTAGTCAATCCAGCCTTAGAGCTCGCTAGAAAAGGTGGGCGCGTTAACCTGTTTGCCGGTTTCTCAAAAGATGATATGGCACAAGTGGATGTCAATATTATCCACTATAACGAGCTCATTTTGACTGGTGCTAGTGCTTTAAGTCGCGAGGGATATCAGCAAGCATTAACACTGATTTCTTCTGGATTAATTGATATTGAGAAATTGGTGACACATCGATTCGCACTAGATGACATTAATGAAGCAATGGTAACCGCCCAAAAAGGTGACGCGATTAAAATTATTATACATAACAATTAAAAACAGGCGTTGGAGGCAACATGATGGACAGTGTCTATTTGGGAATTGATGCGGGCAGCAGTAGTGTAAAAGTATGCGCTTTTAATTTTCATGGCGAATTACTGGCAAAGGCTTCTCGCGACACCAATATTATTTCCAAATCTCCCAAAAACCATGAAATTGACTTAAATGACTTTTGGAAAAAGACCGCAGATGCAGTCAAAGAAATCACGACTCAAGTGAAGAATATTGTTTCTGTGAGCTTCTCTGTTGCTTGTCCAACGCTGGTTTTATTAGATAAAAATCATAAACCTGTCGCAAATGGTATTACGTATCTTGATGGGCGTTCTGAAAGTTTTATACAGCAAACACTCGGGGAAAATTTAACGCATGTTCGGGCACTTTCTTGTAATAGTCCAAGTCCATCTGCATGCTGGGTAGGTACATTGGGTTGGCTGCAACAACAACACCCCGAACTCATGCAGAAAGTGCATAAAGTTGTCCTACTCAATAGTTTTTTATCCTTAAAGTTAGGCAGTAAGAAAGCGGCCATTGACCCGACTCAAGCTGCCTATTCAGGGGCTGTAGTACTGGCCAAGGCACCTAAGTGGTCAAAGGAATTATTAAAATATTGGAAGTTTAACCACGATATTTTACCACCTATTTATCAGTGTACTTCTGTTGTAGGGAAAGTGAGCTATGAAGCTGCTCAAGAAACGGGACTACAAGAAAATACACCGATTATTTTAGGCTCAGCAGATACAGCAGCAGCTGCATTTGCAGTTGGGTTACTTGATCCTGAAACCGCATTTGAATCAACAGGAACATCTGGGGTGATCACGTTTTGCCTAGAAGAGCCAAACTTTGATCCCCGCTTTATGAATCGCTACCACATTGTGCCAAATCAGTGGTTAGCGCATGGGGCAATGTCGACAACAGGAGGAACTTTTAACTGGTTAAATCAAGCTATTTGGCCTGAGGTAAATGACCATGAGCAATTAGAAATATTTTCGAAATCATCAGTGCCTGGCGCAAATGGATTAATTTATTTGCCTTATTTAGCTGGAGAACGTAGCCCTATTTGGGATGTGAATGCATCAGGTGCTTGGATTGGCCTACGTTTGAATCATACTCGTGATGATATGGTTAGAGCCGCTTTTGAAGGTACTGCGTATGGTTTAAAACAAATTTTGAATATTGCTAATGAAAAATGGGGAGTCGTATTGGATGAGCTACTGAGTGTCGGAGGAGGATCACGCAATACGTTATGGACTCAAATTAAAGCGGATATTCTTCAAGTTGAATACAATATTGCTCAAACAGCAGATGCAGCAGCTTTTGGTGCTGCAATGGTTGGTGCAACTGGCGCCGGTTTTTTCTGTGGTATTAATGATCCAGACTTACCGATTATAAAAACTGAAGATATTACCTTCGCACCAAATCAAGATAAGAAAATACAAGATACTTATCACAAACAATTTACGATTTATAATGAACTGTATCCGTTATTAAAAGAAACAATGCATAGATTGTCGAATAAATAGATTCATTACATAGATTTTAAACTAAAAAAATTCTTAATGTTAATTTATTAATTAACAGGAATTGTCTCATTCTAAAAAAAGCAGGTAATAAAACGTGTATTAAATAATAAGCTGCTCTGGAGCGAAAATAATGATAAATTCAAATCCGATTAAACCAAAGACGAATTATCGTTGGGTTGTATTAGCCCTGATTTTTATCGTCTATGCTGTAAATTATGCAGATAGAAGTAATATTGGTGCTGTTTTACCTTTTATTACAGATGAGTTTAAATTAACTAACCTCGAAGCCGGCTCTCTAGCCAGTATGTTTTTTCTCGGTTATGCGTTATGCCAAATACCCGCAGGTTTTTGGATGGCGAAACGCGGGATAAGGGGTATGGTATCGTTATCTATACTCGGTTTCTCAGCCATGACTTGGTTTATTGGTCTAGCACAATCAGCCTTTGCTATTAAATGGTTACGCCTAGGTTTAGGTATGACAGAAGCACCAACGCCCGTCGGGCTAACATCGACGATTAACAACTGGTTTCCAGCAAAAGAAAAGGCGACAGCAACAGGGGTTTATATCGCCTCAACAATGTTTGCACCAATTATTGTTCCCCCTTTAGTCGTTTGGATTGCATTAACTTATGGTTGGCGTTGGGTCTTTATTCTATTTGCTATTCCAGGTATTTTCCTTGCAATTATTTGGTATTTATTTGTTAGAACAAAACCAGAAGAAAGTCGTTTTGTTTCACAGAGTGAATTAGATTATATTCGTGCAGATAATTCAGAAATTGCAGAAAAGAAAGTAGAAGGCAATATCGTTCTTAACCCTAAATTTAATACGTTGGATAAATTCATTCGTGTTAAATCAGTTACACCATTAAATTCCGCATCTCAAGTATTTAAATCGAAAAATATTTGGTGTAATACTATTTCTTATTTCATGATGGTCAGTATTCTCTATGGAATTTTAACGTGGATCCCTTCTTATCTGGTAAATGAAAAAGGGTTTTCATTTATGAAAATGGGATTTGTTGCTTCCATGCCATTTATCGGCGGGTTTATTGGCTCCATATTTGGCGGTTGGATATCCGATAAAGTTTTTGGTCGTCGCCGTAAACCAACCATGCTATTCACCGCCGTTGCTACCATCGCCATGATGTTAGTCATGCTGAATGTTCCTGAAAGTACCACCGCCGTTGCAGTCGCTCTGTTCTCTGTTGGTCTATTCCTCAATATTGGTTGGCCTGCATTTACCGCCTATCCAATGGGAGTGGCTGATAATAACAACTACCCAATTGCGATATCTGTAGTCAATAGCGGTGGGAACTTGGGCGGTTTTGTTTCCCCTATGATGGCTGGGCTGTTATTAGACATGACAGGTAAATTTGACGCAGTCTTCTCCTACTTTGGTATTTGTGCGGTGATTGGCTTAATTATGATCCTATTACTTGATGAACCTAAATAATCAAAAGCCGTATCAGGTGAGTAGTTAACACTCACCTGAATTTTAAAATTATTGAACATAAAATTTCAAAAGGATTATTTGTATGAAAATAGTCATTGCACCTGACTCATTTAAAGAGAGTTTATCTGCATTGAAAGTCGCAACGATTATTGAAGACGGGTTCAAAGAGGTATTTCCTCAAGCTACTTATATTAAATGCCCTATCGCTGATGGTGGAGAAGGAACGGTAGTAACGATGATTGAGGCAACGGATGGGGAAATACGATTTATTGATGTGATAGGCCCATTAGGGACTAGTGTTCAAGCGTTTTATGGATTATCCCAAAATAAACAACAGGCGTTTATTGAAATGGCTGCGGCAAGTGGTCTAGAACTGGTACCTGTTGAATTAAGAAATCCTTTATTAACGACCTCTTATGGCACTGGTGAGTTAATAAAAGCTTGCCTAGATACAGGGGTAAAGCAAATTATCATTGGTATAGGTGGAAGTGCAACTAATGATGGTGGCGCTGGGATGTTGCAGGCCCTAGGAGCCAAATTGTTGGATTCACATGGGCAACAAATTAAACTTGGGGGTTTAGCACTAGCTGATTTAGCTCACATAGATGTGAGTATGATGGATCCTAGGATAAAAGAGTGCCAATTCAGTATTGCTTGTGATGTTTCTAACCCATTAATTGGTAAAAATGGAGCATCCGTTATATTCGGCCCTCAAAAAGGTGCGACAGATGAGCATATCCAAATATTGGACAAAAATTTAGAACATTTTGCCGACATCATTAAGCGCGATTTACATGTTGAAGTTCACTACATTGCAGGTGCAGGCGCAGCAGGTGGAATGGGCGCTGCATTGCTGGCTTTCTTTCAAGCAGAATTAAAGCCAGGATTTGATATTATCGCAAAAACACTAGACCTTGAGTCGAAAATCAAAGGGGCGAATTTAGTTATCACTGGGGAAGGAAGATTAGATAGCCAAAGTTTAAATGGTAAGGTCCCTTTTGGTGTCGCTCAATTAGCGAAAAAACATCACATCCCCGTGATTGCTATTGTCGGAAGCCTTGGCGATGATCTCAGTCATTTACAACAATATGGTATTGATGCCGCATTTAGCATTTTACATAAAGTCAGTACGCTACCAGAAGCGCTAAATAGCGCTGAAAGTAATTTATTTAATTGCACTAAAAATATTGCGAACACATTGAATATTAAAATAAGCGATATAACCTGAAGTGACACACTTAAAATTTAACTTTATCTACTATATTTTAAACTGAGTTTATTTCTCTTGATTTTTTTAATAGTTATTGAATACTGGAGTTATTAAATTAAAAAATAAATATTATTAAAACTTATGATTTAAAAATTGATTTCTATTTTACAGCACCAGTAAAGAGGTTGAAATATGTATGATTATTGTCTTACCTCCCAATTAGCTCAAGAAATCGTTGATAGAACAATGAATATTATTGATTGCAATATTAATGTTATGGATGAGAACGGATGTATAATAGGAAGTGGAGATAGTAATAGATTAGGTGAATTTCATGAAGGAGCTTTGCTCGCAATCAAACAAAAACGAACAGTTGTTATTGATGAAGCGATGGCAAATCATTTACATGGTGTTAGGCCAGGTGTTAATTTGCCGCTTTATTTGAACAGTAAAATTGTTGGTGTGATTGGTTTAACCGGAGAACCTACACAGATTAAACAATTTGGTGAGCTTGTTTCTATGACCGCGGTTATGATGCTAGAACAGGCAGAGATTTATAATCATTTAAATTTAAATGACCGTTTTAAAGAAGAGATTATTCTCGCTTATATCGACAATGGCACTATACCCGATAACATAACTGAATGGTCTAAAAAACTTAATATTAATTTTTCTATCCCAAGAGTTGCTTTCATTATTGAGGTTGATAGTGGTCAATTAGGGGTAAATAGTGCATTTAGTGAATTACAGGAAATTAAAAAATTAATTGAATATAATAATTCAGATAATTTAGTCGCCATTCAATCACTGACTGAGATTATCTGCTTAAGCCCAGCATTAAATAAATTTAATCGTTGGGATATTGAAGAGAAAAAAAAGAAAATTTTCAGTCTAGAATCTGATATCCAAAGGTTGTTTAAATTACAAGTAAAAATCGCATTGGGTAATTTTTTCTTTGAATCACCAGAAGAAGCAATAAAAAAATCTTATGAAACAGCCAAAATAACCCTTCAGGTAGGGAAAGCTAAAAAACCAAAATTAAGGGTTTATTGCTACCAAGATATCATGTTACCTGTCTTATTATATGGCCTAAATTTCAAATGGTCATCAGAAGAACTATTAAAACCGCTAAATATATTACTACATGAAGATGCAAATGGTGTCTTAATTAAAACATTAACAATATGGTTTAAAAACAATTTAATCATGAGTGAGACTGCTAAAGAATTATTCATTCATCGCAATACATTAGATTACCGACTAAAAAGAATATCAGATATCACAAAGTTAGATTTATTGACCATTGAAAGTAAAGTTTTATTGTATGTTGCGCTACAGCTGAAAAATTAATTCAATAATGGCTTAGGACGAAAATATCGTTTTCACCTAAGCTATAATGCCATCACCAAACGGATATCCTTCATAAATTTTCAACAATAATGGCGTTTTTTTCGGATAGAATGGGTAGTGTGTATATTCACCCGAATGGGATAAATTTTTTCAAAAAACGTATTTAACAAATTATAGTGAAATGCCGAACGGAGATATTACTCAAATCTCAGCAAAAGATATACCTGATCATGATATTTTATTAGGAGGCTTCCCTTGTCAAACATTCTCACAAGCTGTGATTAAAGCAAGGTTTTAATGATACTCGAGGAACAATGTTTTTTTAGATACAGCGGATACTTGCAGAAAAAAAGCCTAAAGCATTCCTCTTAGAAAATGTAAAACAACTTCAAGGGCACGACAAAGGCCGAACACTACAAACCATCATTAACATATTACAAGGGAAGCATAATCAAGGTATACCTAACGATATTCCAATGAGTGAAGAAGCGCGCCATGCTCTTTCAGTAAAACTTAATTATTGGGTTGATTTTAAAATACTTCGCGCCGAAGATATTGGTATTCCTCAAAACAGAGAACGTATTTTTATCGTTAGGTATTGTCCACTTCCCCTAAAATAAGACAGCTATAATTAGATTTTCTGCCCTAACCATTGCAGAGGTCATGATGAAAAAAGCCCGTTTTACTGAAACTCAAATCGTTAATATTTTAAAACTCGCTGACTCTGGTATGAAAGTCGAAGATATTTGCCGTCAAAATGGGATCAGCAACGCGACTTACTATAACTGGAAATCAAAGTACGGTGGTATGGAAGCTAATGATGTTAAACGATTAAAAGAGCTTGAAGACGAAAATACCAAGCTAAAAAAAATGTTTGCAGAAGTTAGCCTTGAAAATCATGCAATGAAGGAGCTTTTCGCAAAAAAGGTTGGTAATGGCTGAGAAAAAGTCCTGTGCTCAATCATTAAAAGAGGCAGGTTTATCAGTCAGTAAAGCTTGTAAATTAACATCATTACTCCGAGCCTCGTTTTATCGTCAGCCGTTAGATTGGCATAAAAAAGATAGTGTGGTGATCGATGCCATACAAACTGTTATAGCAAAATCACCTCAGTCAGGTTTCTGGAAATGCTATTTTCGGCTAAGATTTCAAGGTTATCCCTTTAATCATAAAAGAGTTTATCGCGTTTATTGCCGCTTGGGGCTAAACCTGAAACGGCGAGTAAAAAAAATACTTCCGAAACGAGAAAAAAGACCATTAGTGATTGAAAAAATCCCGAATGTTCAATGGGCGCTGGATTTTGTACATGATAGTTTATATTGTGGTAAGCGCTTCAGAACACTCAATATTATTGATGAAGGAACGCGTGAATGTTTGGCGATTGAGGTTGATACATCGTTACCCGCGGAGCGCGTTATCAGAGTGCTTGAGCGTTTAAAAACTGAAAGAGGATTGCCGAAACAAATTCGAGTCGATAATGGTCCTGAATTAATCTCAGTTAATCTATTGAATTATTGTGAGAATAACCAAGTTTTACTGTGCCATATTCAACCGGGTAAACCGCAACAAAATGGCTTTATCGAACGTTTTAATGGCTCGTTTCGCCGTGAGTTTTTAAATGCGTATTTATTTAAATCATTAAGCCAAGTTCGAGAAATGGTGTGGTTTTGGCAACAAGATTATAACCTTAACCGAACCCATGAAAGTTTAAATCACCTCCCACCGGAGGTATATCGTAAACAGTTAGAAAATTCTAGTTTGGTGTGTCTCAATTAATGGGAAGTAGACAGTGGACACCATAAAGTATAAAAAGTCATTCAGATATAGAACATATTAACTAGATGTAAAAGAGACACCTTTGAAACAATCTATATTGACATTGAGCAAATTAGCCCTTTTTGTTTTAAGGAGTTCCTGGTATCCTGGCACTATAATTTTATCGCACATTACTTGAGTACCGTTTCAATGGCTATACCAATAGTTGACCTTTTCGCTGGGCCTGGTGGATTAGGTGAAGGTTTTTCGTCCCTTAAAAATTTTCAAATTGTGGTTTCTGCTGAAATGGAGAGCTCCGCTCACGCAACTCTTCGTTTACGGGCATTCTATCGCAATTTAGTAAAGTTAGGAGATAATGCATTAGAACCTTATTTTTCATTATGCAATGGAGTTAATGAAGTACCCAAGAATGAAATACCTCATCCTGACTGGGATGATAAAACAGCTAAAGCATGGGTTATGGCTTGTAATGAGGCCTTACAGTTAACGCTAGGAGACCCTAAGTGTAATGATCGTCTAGACTTAGCCATAAAATCTAGCGGTATAAGTTCAAACACCCCATGGGTATTAATCGGTGGCCCCCCATGTCAAGCTTATTCCCTTGTTGGAAGAGCTAGGAATAAAGGAAATACAACCTATAAACCTGAAGAAGATCACCGTCATTTTCTTTATAAAGAATACCTTCGTACCATTAATGAATATAAACCTCATGTTTTTGTAATGGAAAATGTTAAAGGTATACTTTCATCGAAGATTGCTGGCAAAAAAGTATTTCACAATATCCTAAAAGATTTATCATCTTGCGGTTATAACATCTACTCATTAGCTACTGATACAGTATTTTGCCAGAGTGATAACCCATCAAAAATCGATGCTCGTAACTTTATAGTTCACTCCGAATCATTTGGTATACCACAAGCTCGACATCGTGTAATTCTATTGGGTATTAGACATGACATTTGTATCAATAAAGGTGATAACTGGAAGCCTGATACGCTAAAAAAAACCAAGTTTGTCAGTGTAAAAGACGTTATTTCTGATCTTCCTCGTCTAAGAAGCAAAATATCTAAAGGAAAAGACTCATCTGATAACTGGAGAAATTTATTAATTAAACATGCAAATGAATTATCAAACGAAATAACACAAAAAAATAAATCATTAAGTGATATAAAAGCTGAATTAAATGTTACTAAGTGCTTTAATAATGTACCTAGTGAATATAATGGCTCATATCTTGAATATCAGAAACCAACTATACCTTCTTCTAGCTCACTAACAGAGTGGTATAGAAGCAAGGCTTCTAAAAATCTTAAGTTTTTTTTGAATCATGAAGCTAGAGGCCACATGGAAAGCGATTTAAGGCGCTATCTTTTTGCTTCAACATTTGCAAAAGTAAAAGGACTATCCCCCAAAGGACATGGGGATTTTGATTTAACAGGCTTAGCTCCCGCTCACAAAAATTGGGAGAGTGGTAAGTTTTCGGATAGATTTAGAGTGCAATTAGCAGGCTCACCTGCAACAACAATAACCAGCCATATATCTAAAGATGGGCATTATTTTATTCATTATGATCCTACACAGTGTCGTAGTCTTACAGTTAGAGAAGCTGCGAGGTTACAAACGTTTCCCGATGACTATTTTTTTCAAGGCAATAGGACGCAACAATATCATCAAGTAGGTAATGCCGTTCCTCCTTTTTTGGCACGGAAAATTGCAGAAATTGTCCTTAATATTTTAAAGTAGCAGGTAAAAAACTGCTACTTATTTTCATTTTAACATATTATTGTGTAACGTCATCTTCGTCTGGTTCAGGGATATCAAGCTCTACTGAGTAATAACTTCCTGATAATTTAGAGTCTCCAGGGAATACAATTCCGATGCCAATTAAATCATCAACAGCATCTAACGAAGTACGAGTTGCAGTATTTGGTTTAGAGTTTGCATCAATGGGGTATATTAATAACAAAGGTAAATTAGGTCTTAGTTTTTTTAATTCACTCCATTTATCACTTACCTTAATCGAAACTTCTCCGCTATAATCTATCAAAATATCTCTTTTTGACATTAATGCCTTTATATCAGCAATATTTTTGTCAGTAGGATCAAGCTGAGAACGGTTATTAGTATTAATTATACCTAATTTACCCAGTTCCTTTTTTGATAACTCACCTGATTCAGGTGATATAACACCTACATTCCAAAAATCAAGGATTGATTTATTCCTTTCAATATAGTCAAGAATCATTTTATTATTTAAATTCATATGATTATTACATATGCTATATTGCTCCAAGAAATTTTTTATGACTTCAATGGATATGCCACTAAAGAGTTGATTATTTTTAACTTTTAAGTGTTTCACCTTCTTATCTATCAGTTCGTTAATTAATGTAGATGCAGCATCCCAGTTACCATTAACAATTTCTTTATTTTTATGTTCATATCGTATTGTTTGTACATGACGACCTTCAAAGCTGATATAACTACGAGATGCACTTCCCATTTTCGATACCGCCGTAATCGCCATTCCAGGAATGGATCTAACTCTTACAGCAAACTCTAATGGTGTAATATTTTCATTTTTATATTTTAGAATGTCATCTCTAATTTCTTCCTCTATATATGATAATGCTCTAAACTGTGAAGTAAGCTTTGTAGTAGTCCATAATCTAGGTAAATCTTCATATCCATTTCTATAACCAAACCATCGCCCCATTTGTAGTAAGGTATCATACTGTTTTGTTGTTCTCAGAAAGAATGATACTATTAATCCTTCAAGTGTTAACCCCCTTGCTAATACTGTCCCTCCAATGACAATATAAGTCTTAGGCCCTGATTCATAATCAAGCCTACTATCACTTTCACCATTTTCAATGGCTATTTCTAAATTATTTAATACCTCTTCTAAACAAATCAATAAATCAGTTAATTTCAATCCATCATTAACCGTTAGTGGTCTCTTCTTAGTTTCCTCTATAAATAATTTTTCCATTTTCAAAAATATTGCACTAGTAGGAATAATTAGATCATCTTTATTATCTAAAACCCATTGTCTAACAACATTCGACATATTAGCATGTTGTGCAGTATATTGAGATGTATGTATTAACATAGTCATGTGATGATTTACATGCTTTCTATATCGTCTAATAGTACATGAAATAAGAAACCAAAGTATTGCATGTTCTAGCTCACGAATTAACTCTGGATGAAATGACTCTCTATCATCTCTACTAGCAGGTGTTAATAATTTAATTTTCTCATCTGGAATATTTCTAATAATATTTAATCCTGCTTCTTCATCAGTTTCCTTATTCGCATCTTCAGGATCAAATCCAAATACTTCACGAGCACCAAAATAGCCTCTTGAACGAGGTAGTGCTGTAATAAAATCCTCAGGGTACAAATCTAATAAATCATCAACATCTTTATCATTATTCATGATATGGGGATCAATAAAAACATTAGCAAAAGGAGTCGCTGTATATCCAACATATGAAACTGATGGCAACGCATGAATAATTTTACGAATTTCAGAATTAATGCTTGTCATATCAGTACTATTATCATCAGAAGTATTAACTGAGGCTTGATCGCATTCATCATCTATAATTAAGACTTTTAGTTTTTCTAAAGCTTCAGGAGAAGTACCCAATTTATCATCCATCTTCCCAATAATTGTTTGTCGAAATGCTTCCAAACGGGATTTCTCTTTCTTCATAACTACTAGTTGTATATTTTCACCTGTTGGCACTGTAAATGCCCTATTTGGAGGAATATTAAAATCACCATCATCCTCTGAAGTAGTATAACGAAGCCAAAGATGTCTATTTCTTTCTACAATATCGCTGTCGATACGCCCTTGTGTCTGAGCTCTTAGCTTATTTGTAGTTCCAGCCAATATCACTATTAAGTTATATCCAGCATCAACAGCTTTTGCTATTACCGCAGTCATATTTGCCGTTTTACCTGACTGAACATATCCGACAACCAAACCTTTTTTCTGAAAGTTTTTAACTTTAGGATTTGCAAGCAACGAAACGACTTCTGAAGAAGTATCATCAATCGATGTAACTGTATCTTTATCCCAACGCTTGATATTAGATAAATAACTCTTTAGTGCAGGCCAATGTATATCATCAGCCTTAGGTCCCTCATACCATTCTTCGTTTTGTTTTATTATTGAGTTATCGTGAGTTATATGTTTTTTTTCATTAGCTGCTCTTACTGCATCTAAAGCAATAGCAAATATTTCTAACTTCTCATCAGTGAACTCTACACCCAGTATTTCTAATTCACTCTTCACTGCATTCGCGGCTGACTCAATAGAATCAGTTGCTTGAATCCTACTATTTATCTGATTTATAAATACATTAATACTATCATCTCTATTTTTATTCAAAATTCTTTCCTTAAAATAATAAGTTTTAATAATACATATCATCTTACTACTTTTTGAACTACGACTCACTACTTATGGCATTTAAGTAAAATTAGATAACCATTTGGTTTTAAGCCTTATATTCTCTCATAATAAATTATCCACTTTCACATAACTAAACGGCGAAATTTCCTTCTCCCTATTCGCATCCAGATAATCAGCCCACCATTGCACCATCAGCCGTCTTTCCTCAATATGCTCTGCCTTATGAATATAAGCAGCTCTTACTGAATTACGTTCTTGGTGGCTCATTTGCCTTTCTACTGCATCCTTCGACCACATCCCTGACTCAATCAACGAACTACATGCCATCGTTCTAAAACCATGCCCACAGACTTCTGTCTTCGTATCATAGCCCATCACTCGTAATGCGTTGTTAACCGTGTTTTCACTCATTGGTTTTCTTGGATTATGATCACCGATAAAGATCAGTTCGTGGTTACCACTGAATTGATAGATCTGTTTCAATATCTCAATGGCTTGTCGGCTTAAAGGTACTAAATGGGTAGTGCGCATTTTTGATCCACGATGTGAGAGTTTAACCCCTTCTATCGCTTCGCGTTCAGCAGGGATCGTCCACATGGCATTTTCAAAATCGATTTCATCCCAACGGGCGAAACGTAGTTCACTGGAACGAATAAAGACTAATAAGGTGAGTTTGACTGCAAGTTTAGTTAAAGGCCTTCCCTTATAATCATCGATGCGTTGTAAGAACTCGGGTAGACGTTTGAGCTCTAATGCGGCTCTATGAACTCGTTTACCTGTGGCAACTGCGCCAGCCATATCTTGCGCGGGGTTATAGTCGATTAAACCGCTTTGTACGGCATAACGCATTATGGCTGTCACACGTTGTTGTAAACGTGCTGCAACCTCAAGACGTCCAGACATCTCTACGGCTTTAATCGATTCAAGGAGATCACGAGTGTTTAGTTCGGCAATATTGCGTTTACCAATAGCAGCAAAGATATTGTTCTCAAGGCTTTTAAGGACTCGATGGCTATGCCCTTCCGACCACTTCTTATTCGTTGCGTGCCAATCGCGAGCTACCTTCTCAAAGGTGTTAAATTCCTTTTGCTGTTCTTCCTTTAATTCTTTCTTGAGCTCTCGAGGATCGATGCCTAAAGCAACTTGCTTTCTGGCTGCATCCCTTCTTTCTCTTGCATCTGCTAAAGAAATTTCAGGATATACCCCAAAAGCCATCAAATATTGTTTACCGCCAAAGCGAAAACGGAAGCGTCAATATTTAGAGCCATTGAGGTGAATATAAAGAAACAAGCCATCACTGTCTGTCAGTGTATAAGCTTTATCTTCAGGTTTAGCTGCACGAACTTTTGTATCGGTTAATGCCATATTCTTTATCCTCTTCACCCCAGAGTGAGTATATAAACGAGATATCTCAGATTACAGTCGATGATTTCGAGTTACATAAACAACTAAGTATCTACGCCAAAGGCTGCGCCTGCATTGCTTTAGCATTGGTAATTCGAGATATAATGAGTATACAAACATTATCGAAGCGAAGATATACTCAGTTATATACTCACTCGGAGGTTGATGTGGGTTGAGTTAAGTTGACATACATTGACTGAAAACGCGGGGGAAGCCTTGCAAATACTGGATTTTAGATACAAAAAAAGACGTCAGTTGACGTCTCTTGATGTTCTTATGGTGCCGAAGGCCGGACTCGAACCGGCACACCCGAAGGCGGTTGATTTTGAATCAACTGCGTCTACCAATTCCGCCACTCCGGCACGAAGTGATGTATTCCTTGGAAAACGTGGCTATTATACTTGCCTTGTCTCGACTAGCAACATTTATCTTGATTATTCAGTTTGTTCGCTTAAAAAAAAAGCATGTGCTTATATCGATTATGATTTTGTCTATATATTCGCCATACTTCAAGTTGCAGCGTTGTTGGCTACGTTCACTCATACCAGTCACAAAGTTTTCTATGCGCCTAGCGATTCATTCACTTGTCGCCTAGCTGCACCTCGAATTATTTAGAGTATATGTCCCTCAAATACTTTAATCTTCCAGTTATTGAAGAATTAATACTTTTTGTTTATTTATCAGCCTGCTCGTATGTTACTTTAGTCAAATATTTGATTTAATTGTTCACCTCATCAAGGCTGCTGGCGACTTACAATAATTTTTGCTAGCGTATGTTCATTACGAAACAATTGAAGGGCTTAATACATGGGTTTTCTAGGGTGGATAGCGATAGGACTGGTTATTGGGATCTTAATTGGCGCTTTGATGAAGGTTTTCTCGAAGAAAAAATAACGTAGATCCGTTGGATCATATGCAAAATTACACATCGGCTGGCTTCTAAACATGAAGAAATCATTTCTAAAAATTCTGTCAGTATCTGCGTTGTCTCTCGCATTAGCGGCCTGCTCAACAACGACTGAGAAACAACCTAAGTTTTTACAAGGCAACAACAGTGATGCCGAATCTAGTGACTGGAAAGTGTTCGAAGGTGATCGAAGAACTTACGAGCGCGTTGCTAAGATTGTCGATTTGTATGCAAACCGTATTTTTAATGAAAGTGATGCCCGCGGTATGGCTATTATTGTTATTGATAATAACCAAGCATTGTCACGCTACTATGGTGAAACTGCGCCGGGAAATGGAAAAAAACCGGGGCCACATTCACTGGTTCGAATCGCTTCTATATCAAAATTAATGACCAGCGAAATTTTGATAAAGTTAGAGCAAGACAAAAAATTGTTGATTACCGATCCGTTGCAGCAATATAGCTATCATGGCGTAACTGTGCCGGATAACAATAGTGGACAACCTATCCGCTTATATCATTTAGCGAGTCATACAAGTGGCCTTCCAAGAGAACAGCCAGGTGGAAAATGGGGTCGGCCTGTGTTTATTTGGCCTACACAAGATAACCGCTGGACTTGGCTAAAAAATGGTAAGCTTGATGCTACACCGGGCACAGAAGCGTCATACTCCAACCTTGCTTACGATCTTCTTGCTGATGCTATGATTAAAGCATCGGGGTTGTCTTATCCACAGTTATTTCATCGCTATGTCACTTCACCGGCTAAAATGACTGAAACAACCTACACGCCGAATGCATCACAATGCTCCCGTCTAATGGTAGGGGCTAAACCAAGTCCGTGTCATAACACGCTAGCAGCAGCTGGAAGTGGCGGTGTGTATTCAACGCCCGCTGATATGCAAAAGTGGATGCAGCAATTTTTATCAACGGATAAAAACCTCAGAAAAGCCACCGCTGCACGCGAGCAAGGTATTTATTTCCCAAGAGAAAAATTGATTGATGTAAAAGGAATGGATGTTGCTGGCAATGCTGATGGATTAGGACTTGGCTGGGTTTATATGAAACCACAAAACGGTCGTCCGGGCATTTATCAAAAAACCGGCGGAGGCGGTGGCTTCAATAGCTATATGGCAATGATCCCCCAGCAAAATATTGGTGTTTTTGTGGTAATGACGCGTAAAGATAGCAGTAAATTTAGTAAACTGACTATTGGAGTGAACGACATGGTTGCAGCATTATCCGCTAACCATGCATATGGAAGACATTGAAGGAGTACCACCAACGCAGTTAATGCACTGGTGAGCTACACCCCAACCCTAACACGCGGTTTTGTTCGCGCACTCACATTCTTCTCTACAGCTGCCTGATAAATTCAGGCAGTTTTCTAGAAGTTAACTGCTTTTTATGCAATCTTTTTGTATTCCACCTCGTTACTCTTCTTATCTCCTCTACTGATGAAAAGGAAATAAGATGAAAACACGCCTATTTTTCACCTTGCACATCTCACGACCATGTTCGACAAGAAAAGGCTCCGAATCCTCTGAATTAGTTCAGCAGTTACGAAAAATATATAACCATTCCCAAGCCTTTCCTTTGCCTAAAAAGCCTGAATATATCGAAATTGACCTTTCAAAACTTATTGGTGAAAAACCCGAAAATCCAAAGCTTGAGAAAACCGCTGCATATAAAAAACTGGTTGCTGATACACAACGTGAGATAGATGAAAAATATGTCCAAGGCATGTGGAAAAATGCTTATGACCTTAAAAATTCATACAGTGCAAATGGCGGTACTTTTTCTTACGCACAAAATATTGCAAATAAAAGTGGCAACAACGTGATAGGAATTAAAGGTGAAAGTAGTTCCCCCACCCCTACAAAAGTACTATTTAAGTCACAAGGAAAATTGCGATCAATCCTCAGTAATTTAGGTAATTTTATTCTCAGTAAATTCAGTTAAAAACAAAAAAGGTTGTAAAATCATTTGATTCTACAACCTTTGTGATCGTTGATAACGACGGCTTATTTACGTTTCACCAATAGAACAATACTGACACCAAGGAATAGTATACTTGGCAGTAACGCTGCGATAATTGGAGGTACGGAATAGACCAAACTCCAATTACCAAAGCCTTGGTTTAAAATATAGAATAAGAAACCGCCGACAATCCCTGACACGACACGTACCCCCATTGGTACGGTACGTAAAGGACCAAAAATAAACGATACCGCCATTAGCATCATGACCGCAGCAGAGAGTGGTGCTAAGATCTTCTTCCACATACTCAGTTGGTAAACCGCAGCAACTTGCCCACTCTCTTTCAAATAAGAGATATATTGATAAAGACCACGAATAGAAAGCGAATCAGCATTGAGAGAAACTATACCCAATTTTTCAGGGGTAAGGTTGGTTTTCCAATCGTAAGTTAAACGTTGGGAGCCCGTAATTTTTTTCTCACTGCTCAAAATAGATTCATCAACTTGAGATAATACCCATAGTTTGTTGTCTTTATCATAAGCGCCACTTGAAGCAAACATCACGGATTTAAGTTTATGTTGTTCATCAAAACGGTAAATCGAGATTTCTTGAATCGATGTGGTATCGGCAATGCGTTGAATATGAATAAAATCACGTCCGTCTTTCGCCCACATACCTTCATTGGTGACAACTAATGAATTACCCACAATTTTCTCTGCACGATAATTTCTTGCCCATTGATCACCCGCAGGAGCAACCCACTCCCCGATAAACATCGCAACAATCACCAGAGGGATCGCGGTTTTCATCACCGAAAGTGCAATTTGTAAACGTGTGAAGCCAGAAGCTTGCATCACGACCAATTCACTGCGCGACGCTAATGCACCTAGTCCTAGCAAAGCACCTAACAAAGCGGCCATTGGGAAGAAGATATCAATATCTTTGGGGATACTTAACAATGTAAACACCCCTGCACCTAACGCAGTATAGTCGCCATCGCCTACCTTACGCAGCTGCTCAACAAACTTAATGATCCCTGAAAGGGATACCAGTAGGAACAAGGTCATTAAAATAGAGTTGAGGATCGTGCGTCCAATATACCTGTCTAAAACACCAAACATTAGGCAGCCCCTCTATTAAATCTGACGCGTAAACGGCGCATTGGTACGGTATTCCATAAGTTAAGAATTACCGCAAGAGCAAGGTAACCTAAGTTAACCGCCCATAAGGCGTATTTAGGGTCGACATCACCTTTTTCTGCACTATTGCGTAGCGTACTTTGTAACAGAAAGAATATAAGATACAACAACATCGCAGGGAGCATACTGAGCACTCTCCCCTGACGCGGGTTGACTTCACTAAGAGGTACAACCATCAGTGCCATGACCACCACAGAGAATACGATGGTTAAACGCCAATGAAATTCTGCATTCGAGTCAGGATCATTAGCTTTCCAAAGCTCGAACATCGTTTTTTGTTCAACTTTGTCATTACTGGTATCACTGGTTTTATGATCAATAACCGCTTGGTAGTTTTCGAAATCGGTAATACGGAAGTCACGTAATAATGCCGTTCCTTCGTAGCGAGTCCCTTCATCCAATACCACCACTTGTCGACCATCAGCATCTTCTTTCATGTAGCCGCTGTCGGCCACCACGACTGATGGGCGCTGTTCATTAGCAGTGCGTAATTGAGCGAGAAAGACATTTTTAAAATCATTGCCTTTAACTTCACCAATATACAGCACGATGTTACGGTCTTTGGTGGTTTTAAATTGCCCTTCCACCATCGCAGCTAAGCCTGGGTTAGCTTTTGCATCAGCAAGTACTTGTTCCTGATATTGAGAGGACCAAGGCAGCATCCATGTAATATTGCCGATTGCAACCAACGCGGTCAGGGTGGCAAGCACCAAAGCGGCTTTAACCAACACGCTTTTTCCTAATCCGCAAGCGTGCATAACCGTAATTTCACTTTCGGTATATAGCTTACTGTATGTCATTAACAGCCCAAGAAATAGGCTCAAAGGGAGGATCAACTGCGCCATTTCAGGCACACCTAATCCCAGCAAAGGTAACACTAAGTTTGAAGGAATATTCCCCTGTACCGCAGCCCCGAGGATATCGATGGACTTTTGGCTGAAAAAAATCAACATTAGCACAAAAAGAATAGCTAGCTGACTTTTCAGGGTCTCCCGTACCAAATATCTAATAATGATCACGCTTATACGCCTGTGAAAACTTGTCTTTTGGGTGGAAAATGGCTAAGTTCGTTCAATATCTACCATTTGTTAACATATACTCTGGCTCATTGTATGGCTAGAATGATATAAAAGCATTCTCTATACTCTTCATACTTCAAGTTGCAGGGCTGTTTGTTAAGGTATGGTGACTACGCTTAGCTAGCCGAGTCATAGCGTTTATCTATGCTCTTCGTCTATCTTCACTTGTCGCCTACCTGCAACTGGTATTATTTTGAGTATATACTGATTACCCAATCAGAAGATGCTTAATATTGTTGAAAAACCAGATATCCGCTCAGTTTAACATAAAGAGTTCATACTCTATGAGGTAGATTAATGCGGTACGCTAATAATTTTAGCGGGAGCATGGGCCTTTGTCTTTAAGATTCAGGAGAACGCATGGAGTTTAGTGTAAAAAGTGGTAGCCCGGAAAAACAACGCAGCGCATGTATCGTTGTCGGAGTCTTTGAACCACGCCGTCTGTCCCCTATAGCTGAACAGCTGGACAAAATAAGCGACGGATATATCAGCGCCCTGCTGCGCCGCGGGGAACTTGAAGGTAAAGTAGGCCAGTCCCTACTACTCCATCATGTACCAAATGTCCTGTCTGAACGTATTCTACTCATTGGCTGTGGTAAAGAGCGTGAGCTGGATGAACGTCAGTTTAAGCAAATCATTCAGAAAACAATTAGTACACTGAATGAAACAGGTTCTATGGAAGCAGTTTGCTTCTTGACTGAACTACATGTCAAAGGCCGTAATAACTATTGGAAAGTACGCCAAGCTGTTGAAACAGCAAAAGAGTCTCTCTACGTCTTTGATCAACTAAAAAGTAATAAAACCGAGCACCGCCGTCCACTGCGTAAATTGGTCTTCAATGTACCAACACGCCGTGAATTGCCAAGTGGTGAACGCGCAATTGCGCATGGTCTAGCGATTGCATCGGGTGTGAAGGCAGCGAAAGATCTCGGTAATATGCCACCCAATATCTGTAATGCAGCTTACTTAGCGTCTCAAGCGCGCCAACTGGCTGATATTTCAGATAATAGGTTAACAACTCGCGTTATCGGCGAAGAGCAAATGAAAGAGTTAGGCATGAATGCCTACCTTGCTGTTGGGCAAGGCTCTCAAAATGAGTCTCTGATGTCTATTATGGAGTACAAAGGTAGCGCTGATCCTGAAGCAAAACCTATTGTATTACTCGGTAAAGGGCTGACATTTGACTCAGGTGGTATTTCTATCAAGCCAGCCGATGGCATGGATGAGATGAAATATGACATGTGTGGTGCTGCAACCGTTTATGGTGTAATGCGCTTTATTACCGAACTACAGCTACCGATTAACGTGGTTGGTGTTCTAGCCGGCTGTGAAAACATGCCCGGTGGTCGTGCTTATCGTCCGGGTGATATCCTTACCACGATGTCAGGCCAAACGGTTGAAGTATTAAATACAGATGCAGAAGGCCGCTTAGTATTGTGTGATGCGCTAACTTATGTTGAACGCTTTGATCCAGAATTAGTTATTGATATTGCAACGCTAACAGGGGCTTGTGTCATCGCATTAGGTAGCCACTATACTGGTTTGATGTCTAATCACAACCCGCTAGCTCACGAACTATTGAATGCGTCGGAGCAATCTGGTGACCGAGCATGGCGCTTACCATTAGCTGACGAATATTTTGATCAAATTACACCTAATTTTGCAGATTTAGCGAATACAGGCGGGCGTCCTGCTGGTGCAATCACCGCAGGCTGTTTCCTATCGCGCTTCGCAACTAAGTATAATTGGGCACACTTGGACATCGCAGGTACAGCATGGCGTTCAGGTAAAGCAAAAGGAGCGACGGGTCGCCCAGTCTCCTTGCTGTCACAATTTTTACTGAACCGCGTCGGTTTGAATGGTGACGATTAATCTAAGTTGATTATTGTTCCTGAAAAATAAGCGAGCTCCCGAATCATGGCTATCCGTGATTCGGGATGTTATTTTTTCAGGGGCCGTCAATTAAGCTCAACATAATCGATATAACCACCAACCAATTTTGAACCAGCAGCAAAACCAGTTATAATTCAGAAAGATTTCTGTAAATACAACATTTACGAAAGGATATTGAGTCGCTAGGCGCATACATAAGTATGTGATGACTAGTGTGAATGAACGTAGTTAACAACGCTACGGCGCGAAGTATGACGGAATACATCCCCTAAATAATTCGTGTTGTAACTAGGCGACAAGTGAATGAGTCGCTAGGTGCATATACAAGTATGTGATGAGTAGTGTATGAACACAGTCAACAACGCTACGGCGCGAAGTATGACGGGGATCCAATGAAAAACGCCACATTTTACCAATTAACAACCCCCTCTGAACAGCCTGAACTTGAAGCTCATGAATGGTTGGCTTGCGAACTTGCAGCGCAGATGTGGCGTAATGGTAAGCGTATATTGCTTGCGTGTGAAACCGCTGAGCAAGCAGAAAAACTCGATGAGGCACTTTGGCAAAGAGATCCCCATCAGTTCGTTCCTCATAACCTTGCGGGTGAAGGCCCTCGTTATGGTGCGCCAATTGAGATTTGCTGGCCGGGGAAACGAGGCAATGCACAACGCGATGTATTAATTAATCTGCAAAACCAATTCGCAGATTTTGCCACCGCATTCCATGAAGTGATAGACTTTGTGCCTATCGATGAAACTTTAAAACAGTTGGCGCGTGAACGGTATAAAATTTACCGCAGCGTCGGCTTCAATTTGACTATGGCGACGCCGCCAACTAACTGAATACGATATTAAAGATGGACAAAAAACCAGAGAATGCAATTACCGAGCCTTCGCTCGATAAAACTTATAATCCTGCTGAGATTGAGCAGTCACGCTACGCTCATTGGGAAAAAAGCGGTTATTTCAGACCAAATGGTGATACTAGCAAAGACAGCTTCTGTGTCGTGATCCCACCACCAAACGTCACAGGTAGCCTGCACATGGGTCACGCCTTCCAACAAACCATCATGGATACCATGATCCGTTACCAACGTATGCAAGGTAAAAATACCTTATGGCAAACGGGGACTGACCATGCAGGTATCGCGACTCAAATGGTTGTAGAGCGTAAAATTGCCGCTGAAGAGAACAAAACCCGTTACGATTACGGACGTGAAGCATTCATCGATAAGATCTGGCAGTGGAAAGCAGAGTCTGGTGGCAATATTTCTCAACAAATGCGCCGTTTAGGTGACTCCGTTGATTGGGATCGTGAACGTTTCACCATGGATGAAGGCCTATCCAAAGCAGTTAAAGAAGCGTTCGTGCGCCTATATAAAGATAATCTTATTTATCGTGGCAAACGCCTTGTTAACTGGGATCCAAAACTGCATACCGCAATTTCTGATCTGGAAGTTGAAAACCGTGAAGTTAAAGGTTCGATGTGGCATCTGCGTTATCCATTAGCAGATGGCGTGAAAACAGCAGAGGGTAAGGACTACCTCGTTGTCGCCACAACGCGCCCTGAAACCATGCTTGGCGACACGGGTGTCGCAGTTAACCCTGAAGATCCACGTTACAAAGACTTAATTGGCAAAGAAATCATTCTGCCGATCGTCAACCGCCGCATTCCAATTGTTGGTGATGAACACGCCGATATGGAAAAAGGGACTGGTTGTGTGAAAATCACCCCAGCTCATGACTTTAACGACTATGAAGTAGGTAAACGTCACCAGTTACCAATGGTCAATATGTTGGATCTGGATGGTAATGTTCGCCAAGAAGCGGAAGTTTTTGATACCCACGGTAATCCATCAACCGTTTGCAGCAGCGAAATTCCTGAAGCCTACCGTGGTATGGAACGTTTTGCAGCACGTAAAGCACTCGTGGCTGATTTCGAACAATTAGGTTTGTTGGTCGAAGTGAAGCCTCACGATTTGACCGTACCTTACGGTGACCGTGGCGGCGTAGTTATTGAGCCAATGCTGACTGACCAATGGTATGTTCGTACTAAGCCTCTGGCTGAAAATGCCATCAAAGCGGTTGAAGACGGTCGCATTCAATTTGTCCCTCGTCAATATGAAAATATGTACTACTCTTGGATGCGTGATATTCAAGACTGGTGTATTTCTCGCCAATTGTGGTGGGGTCATCGTATCCCTGCATGGTATGACGACAAAGGTAATGTGTACGTAGGCCGCGATGAAGAAGAGGTACGCCGCGAAAATAACCTTGGTGCTGATATTGCACTACGTCAAGATGATGACGTATTAGATACTTGGTTCTCTTCTGGTTTATGGACTTTCTCAACATTAGGTTGGCCTGAAAATACCGAAGCACTAAAAACATTCCACCCAACCGATGTATTGGTCAGTGGCTTCGATATTATTTTCTTCTGGATCGCCCGCATGATCATGCTAACCATGCATTTCATCAAAGATGAAAATGGTGTTCCACAAGTGCCGTTTAAGACGGTATATATGACAGGTCTGATCCGTGATGAAGAAGGCCAGAAAATGTCGAAATCCAAAGGGAACGTTATCGACCCATTGGATATGATCGACGGTATTTCACTGGAAGACTTATTAGAAAAACGCACTGGTAACATGATGCAGCCGCAATTGGCTGAAAAAATTGCCAAACGTACCCGTAAAGAGTACCCAGATGGTATTGAAGCACATGGTACCGATGCATTGCGTTTCACCTTGGCTGCATTGGCCTCAACTGGTCGTGATATCAATTGGGATATGAAACGTCTGTCTGGCTACCGTAACTTCTGTAATAAGTTATGGAACGCAAGTCGCTTTGTGTTGATGAACACAGAGAACCAAGACTGCGGTCAAAATGGTGGTGAAATGAGCTTCTCTTTGGCTGACCGTTGGATCATGGCGCAATTTAACCAAACCATCAAAGCCTACCGTGAAGCACTTGATACTTATCGCTATGATATTGCTGCGGGTATCTTGTATGACTTCACATGGAACGAATTCTGTGACTGGTACTTGGAACTCTCCAAACCAGCCGTTCATAAAGGTAATGAAGCACAAGTTCGTGCAGCTCGCTTTACCTTGATTGAAGTTCTTGAAGGCTTACTGCGTTTAGCGCACCCTATCATTCCATTTATCACCGAAACCATCTGGCAACGAGTGAAAGTGGTGAAAGGGATTGATGCAGATACTATCATGTTGCAGCCATTCCCTGAGTTTGACGCGGCGAAAGTTGATGAGCTGGCGTCAAGTGACTTAGAGTGGATCAAAGAAGCTATCATTGCAGTTCGTAATATTCGCGCTGAAATGAATATTTCTCCAGGTAAACCACTTGATGTCATGCTGCGTGGCGCTTCTGAAGATGCAAAACGCCGCGTTGCAGAAAACGAAAACTTCATCAAATCAATGGCGCGTTTAGCAAGTATTCGTGTACTTACTGAAGGTGAAGAAGCACCGGTCTCCGTCACTAAATTGGTTAGTGGCACTGAGCTACTGATCCCAATGGCAGGCCTGATTGATAAAGATGCTGAACTGGCTCGTTTAGATAAAGAGCTAGATAAAGTGAGTAAAGAGATCGAAGGCATTGAAAGCAAGCTAGCTAATGAAGGCTTTGTAAGCCGTGCGCCTGCTGCGGTTGTTGAGAAAGAGCGTGAACGTTTAGCTGCTAACATCGAAGCTAAAGGTAAACTAGAAGCTCAGAAAGTCACTATCGCATCACTGTAATTGATTGCTTTGAAATAATGACAAGCCCTTATTGACTCCATCAATAAGGGCTTTCTTTTAAAGTGATTAAAATTCGATTATCATTAATTTACTGCATTCGCAGTTCTCAGATTGAAGTTCCCTTCTGGTTCTCTCGCACTGAGTTGTAAAAATAAAAATAATGAGAGTCTGTCATGACAACAAACACAAACCACACCATTCGTTTAATCGAACAAAAAGATAATGCAGGAATTGCCGCGGTGATCCGCGAAGTTTCCGCAGAACATGGGTTAACCGCGGATAAAGGTTTTGCCGTCGCTGATCCTATTTTAGACACCCTCTATGAAGTCTACAGTAAGCCACGTAGCGCTTATTGGGTAGTTGAAATGGATGGGCAAATTGTTGGTGGAGGCGGGGTCTCGCAAGTGGCTGGTGGTGATAATGAAACCGCGGAACTGCAAAAAATGTACCTATCCTCAGCACTCAGAGGTAAAGGCGTCGCTAAACAAATAGTACTGATGTCATTAGAATTTGCCAAATCACAAGGCTATAGCCGCTGCTATCTAGAAACAACCGCAGAATTACAAGCGGCTATTAAATTGTATGAGAAGCTAGGCTTTGAGTTTATTGATGAACCATTGGGCAATACAGGCCACAGTGACTGTGAAATTCGGATGTTAAAAGCACTATAGCTATCAATTCGCAGAGGATAGCACATAGCTACCCTCTGGTTATCAGCTCTGATTAGTGAATGCGTTCGCCTTCGTCTTCATCATCACCGTCTTCGTCATCATACTCTGCGTCAGGATCCTCAAAATAAGTTCCCCACCCATCGTAATTAATACCAATTTTTTCTGCCAGTTTCATTAGCTGATCAACTTGCGCATCGATCAATTCTGCATTTAATGCACTTTCGCTGATCACATCGCAACACATCAGTGTTACGCCATTTTCAACTTCGAGTTCTTCAGCATCAGTGACTTCATAACCTAATTTAAAGGCTTCTACTGCGGCTTTTTCGAGTAGTTCAAAATTATCAGCAGAGAAATGGTGTTCAATTGCATATAATGCATCTGGATCACTACCGTCTTCTAGTAACTCTTCAATAATTAAACGAGTTTCTTCGTATTGAGCTTCTTGTTCAGCTTTATCCACCATGTCCACACCCCTTTTATCATTATTACTAGTCTCAAACTCATTCTCCCATAGGGTAGCCAGTGAAACCATACCTATATGAATAATTTCTTTTCTATAAGGGGTTGATTTTGAATTTTTATGAATATAAATTGAATATTAATTCAATAAAAAAAGGCTATATTCTATGAACCCCTTCTATAAAAAGCACTTTCTGAGGTTACTTGATTTTACTCCCAGTGAAATTCATTCACTATTAAAACTATCAGCATGGCTGAAAGCACAGAAAAAAGCAGGTCTCGAACAACCTCTGCTAGCAGGCAAAAATATCGCGTTAATTTTTGAAAAAGATTCCACCCGTACCCGCTGTGCTTTTGAAGTAGGCGCATTTGATCAAGGTGCTCGTGTTACCTATCTTGGCCCATCAGGTAGCCAAATCGGTCATAAAGAAACCATGAAAGATACCGCTCGTGTTCTCGGCCGAATGTATGATGGTATTCAGTATCGGGGATTCAGCCAATCTAATGTTGAAATGCTGGCAGCTCATTCGGGAGTGCCTGTATGGAATGGATTAACTAATGAATTCCATCCCACACAGTTATTGGCCGATCTGCTGACAATTCAAGAACACCAACCAAACAAGCCATTGTCTGAAGTTAAATTTGCCTATCTGGGTGATGCACGTAATAACATGGGGAATTCCATGTTAGAAGCAGCCGCGTTAACAGGGATGGATATTCGCTTAGTCGCACCAAAAAGTTGCTGGCCAGAGCAAGAGTTAGTTGAAATTTGCCAACAAGCAGCACGCAAAACAGGCGGTAAAATAACCTTAACCGAAGATGTCGCTGAAGGGGTAAAAGATGCTGATTTTCTTTACACCGATGTGTGGGTTTCAATGGGAGAGCCAAAAGCGGTTTGGGCTGAGCGGATCAAGTTGCTCAAACCTTATCAAGTCAATATGGACGTGATTAAACTAACTGGCAACCCTGATGTAAAATTCCTACATTGCTTACCTGCATTCCATAATGAAGATACGACACTAGGCGCACAACTTGCTGAGGAGTTTGATATGTGGGGTGGATTAGAGGTTACTGAAGAGGTTTTTGAGTCTCCGTACAGCATTGTATTTGATGAAGCAGAAAACCGATTACACACAATCAAAGCAGTTATGGTCGCAACATTAGCGCCTGAGCTGCCAAAAGATGTCATTTGATCCTGCCATATTTGCAAACATCACAATTAGAGTGATGTTTGCAAACATAATTAATAATTAAAGATATCATTAATCAATAACTACTTCATTAAGCATGTAGATAATATTCACTCTAAAAACAGATAGATATTTTAAATATAAAACAACTTTAATGGCTATAAATAATAATTAATGATAACTTTATATAACTACAATATGCCTTTTCAAGGTTACAACAACAAATTTTTTAAAGTTAAAACTCTCATAAAAAATGAGAATAAGGAATAGAACGATATTTTCACATTCCATCTAACATAGAATATAATTGACATGACTCTACTTCATCACTTAGCTAACACAATCACACCAGTTCATCCCAAAAAAAATAAAAATAATAAATATATCAGTTAGTTACAAAGTTATTATGGTAACCCTATTTAGATAATCATCATCAATAAAAGCCAAACGCTAGAACTGTAATATTATTTATTTAATATCAATAGTATTTTATAATTAATTTAATTTATTTAACGTCTAACCACATTAATCAAACAATTAGAATAATTATGATGCACTAAACAACAAAATTGTTATTGAGGCTTCATTTAAATAAAGCTAGAATTATTGCTACTATCATCATTGATTAAACACGCTTTCTTTGCGTTTTTATTTAAAATAAATTACACCTTATATTATTTTATAGATGATAACCCTATAACTTCATCATTTATTTATATGAAATAACACCAGTTATATTGCAAGAATGAGCCTAACGATATGGATAAAATAAAACACGCTTTGCAATCTCAACAACAACGTCAATCTCAGCAGGAATACTATCGCCAGAGACGGCAAAATCATTTGACGCAGCTATATCAAGAAGTTTCACAATGGTTAACGACATCTAAAACAGTAGAAACATTGACTAACCATGTCAGCGGCCCTGATCGCCTTCTTCATCTTCATTATCCTAATGAACATACGCTAGTTTTACGTTTTTCACCTCAATGGGATAAAAAATCAGAAAAAATTAAAATTGCTTTATTTATTTTTGATATCACTACGCCAAAATTTCGCACACAACTACAATTATTGTGGGAAGCCAAGCAGCAACAATGGCGAATAACAAGACTAAAGCGCTGTGTTTTTCGTTTCCGTAGCTTCTTTTATAAACGTTTTTTTCAAAAAAATGAGCTTGAGCAGTACCTTCTCGATTTTTTTAATCGCACAGGAACCATTCATTAATGATAGCTACTAACTGTACGTTGTCACCACGGTGCTCTCTCTTTCATTGATGTTAGACGTGGCTTACACACTTTGAGCCACCTAAAAAATATGCAAAGTCAGAGGCAATTAGTGCTTGTTATACACAACTTATAATATGAATTTACCTTGAAATAACAGCCTATTTGGCCTACTTAATCCAATTTGAAGATCAAATCAAAGTAAGCCAATCATACTGATAAAAATAATTAACAAAGCAATAATAAAAACTAAGGTCTTTCGCCCTTCGCTAACCGCTTATTGATTTGTTCAATAACATCAGGTAAATCCGCTAAGGTATCCACGACGTAATGGGCATCCGCAGTAAATAATTTATCGGCTGCATGTTGCCGTAGCCGATCCACTGCATCAGCGGACATGTTCTGATATTCATCCCATGTTTTGCCGAACTCATTACCTGATAATGCTAGCCCAACGCTCCACATACCTGCGTTACGGCCTTCTTCAATTCCCGGTACCGCATCGTCGACTTTCACACAATGGAAAACAGCATCAACGCCCAATTCAATCACGTTTTTTAACGCCATCCAAGGCCCTGGGCGGCCACCAGCCGCAAGCTCATCACTAGCAATCCAATAATCAGGCTTGTAGCCTAACTGCTCTGCTGCGGGTACTAATTTTTCCATCACGGCCCGTGGGTAACCAGAGCATGAACCAATTTTGATCCCTGAAGAGCGGAGTGTTTTGATGGTATCAATAACACCGTCGATAGGAGCTGCAAAATCAATGACTTTGGCGATTTGCAATGGCATAAAGGCTTCATAAATAGCATCAATGTCATCATGAGACATTGAACGTCCAAATTTCTGCTGCCAGCGCTCATCAATTGCCGCTAGCTTGCCTAACGCTTCAATATGTTGCCATTTACCCAGCCCCATAGGTATACGTGCTTCTGCAAGGGTAATATCAATATCAAACACACGATGAAATGCTTCAATAAAAATTTGGGTTGGTGCAAAAGAGCCGAAATCTACCGTTGTACCCGCCCAATCAAGGATCACTGCATTAATACGACTCATCATTATTCCTCATTTTTCCAATACATAGCCTTCTCGATCGCCAACAATAGAGCAGCAATATCTTGTTGATAAACTTCACCAATATTACCGATACGGAAACAATCACTTTGTGAAACTTTCCCCGGATAGATAACAAATCCTTGGGCTTTTAGCCGCTCATAAAATGATTTAAAGCGGTAATGTGGGTTTTTAGGTGAATAAAATGCAGTAATAATTGGCGATTGCATTGCCTCATCAAGTAAAGTTTCAAAGCCTAGCTCTCGCATACCAGCAACCAATCTGATTTGATTTTGTGAATAACGATGATGGCGAGCAGTTATTCCCCCTTCATGTTCCAACTCTTGTAAAGCTTGTGCAAATGCCAATACAGTATGTGTCGGGGAAGTAAAACGCCATTTACCATGATATTGCTCCATACATTGCCACTGAGCATACAGATCCAAAGACAATGAACGAGAGCGATTTTCGCATTGCTCCAATTCATTCACCCTAGCAATAACAAAAGCAAAGCCTGGCACACCTTGAATGCATTTATTGGCAGAACTGATCATAAAATCAATATTAAGTTGAGCGATATCCATTGGAATACCACCAAAACTACTCATTGCATCGACTAGATAACGCTTATTATAGCGTTTAGCCAATTCCCCCACTGAGGCGATAGGATTCAAGATCCCTGTCGTTGTTTCGCAATGCACCATCGCAATATGCGTAATATTTTGATCTCGCTGTAATAACTGCTCGATATGATGAAGATCGGGTAGCGCCACTTCACCACAATCATATAAATGATGGGATAACCCCATACGCTGAGCCATTTCGGCCATACGTCTACCATATGCGCCATTGCTAATGATCAGTAGCTTGTGCTGCGAACTAATCGCACTCCCTAATAGCGCCTCAACAGCAAAACTACCGCTACCTTGAATTAAAACTGACGTGTATCCAGCCGCTGCGGTCGCTAAAGAGACTAATTTCTGACGAACTTGCTGTACTACACCAAGGTTATAGTCATCATCCCATGTACAACTATCAAACAGCATGGCTTGTTTTACCGTTTTTGATGTGGTCAAAGGACCGGGGGTTAATAACAAATAATTACGATCAGACATTCAATTCACCTATTGGTCTATACCAGATAGGCATTATAATGCGTATAGTTAACTTAAAAGGTCAAAGGAAAAGTCACTCTGCAACAAAAAATTCATATAACTCTGTATAATGTGCTGGATAACTAACGTGGTGAAAATTTATGAAATCGACGACTGAAGAGCTCCCGCAATACCGGTTGATCACCGCGCAATTGCAAGCAAAAATCGAAAATGGCAGCTTAAAGAGTGGTGACAAACTGCCTTCAGAGCGTGAGTTGTGCTCGATATACCACACCACTCGTATCACCATTCGTGAAAGTTTGATGCAGCTAGAGTCCAGTGGTTTGATTTACCGTTCCGAGCGGCGCGGCTGGTTTGTCACACCTGAACGCTTATGGCTCAACCCAACCCAAAACACTAACTTCCATAAATTGTGCCTTGAGCAAGGTCGTCAGCCTAAAACAGAATTATTGAATGGTCGTGTTGTCACCGTACCAAACCAAGTTGCCAAGCCATTGCTGCTAGAGCCTTTTGAAAAAATCTATTTACTCACTCGATTACGTTTTGCAGATGATCGCGCTATTTGTTATTGCGAAAACCATTGTTTACCTGCTCGCGTCCCCGAATTACTCAGTCATGATCTGAATGGCAGCCTCACTGAAGTGTATGAAACGCACTACAACCTAATTTACACCAGTATGCACCTATCATTTTACCCAACCGCGATGCCTGAGCCGGCCGCTAATGCATTAGGCGTCACAGTCGGCCGTCCCGCGCTCTTATTACAACGCTTAAACTATGACCAATATGGGCGCATACTGGATTATGATGTGGAATATTGGCGTCATGATAGCCTGCGTATTGAGGTTGATACCTTGTAGCACGGTTCATAAAAATAGATTTTTCGAAAAAAAATAGATTTTCATCTTTCTGTCATAATCTCTCGTTAGCGTAAAGCCAACTGGTATATACCAGAAAATTTTCGCTAACAGGAGATCACCATGAAACTTTCTCGCCTTTCTTGCTTATTAATGGCTACACTATGTTCCGCGCCCGCGCTAACGGCACCCGTTGTCACAGTTTATTCCGCCGATGGCCTGCACGATGGCAACAACAGCTGGTATCAAAACCAATTTAATGAATTTACCCAACAAACTGGTATCAAAGTACAATATGTAGAAAGTGGATCGGGGGCTATTGTCGAGCGTCTCGCCAAAGAACGTACAAACCCGCAAGCTGATGTGTTGGTCACTATACCGCCTTTTATTCAACGCGCAGCCACTAGCAAGCTACTCGCTGAATTTACTCCTGATGCCGCAACAACGATCCCCAATTCAACCAAATATTACACTCCTATCGTCAATAATTATCTGACATTCATCTATAACGATAAATTGTTAAAAGCTCCTCCTAAAAATTGGGATTCATTACTCGATAGCCGCTTTAAAAATAAACTTCAGTACTCGACCCCAGGTCAAGCTGGAGATGGAACCGCTGTCATGCTACAGGTGTTTCATAACTTTGGCAGCAAACAAGCGGGGCTAGATTATTTAGGTAAGTTGCAAGCGAACAATGTTGGCCCTTCCGCATCAACAGGTAAGTTGACTGCACTGGTTAACAAGGGAGAGCTATACGTTGCTAATGGCGATTTACAAATGAACCTATCGCAAATGGAGCGTAATCCGAATGTCAAAATCTTTTGGCCTGAAGATAAGCAGGGGCAACGTTCTACTTTGATCCTGCCTTATGTGGTTGGTTTAGTTGAAGGTGGTCCTGAAACCGAAAACGGTAAAAAACTCATTAATTTTTTATTAAGTCAACAATCACAAAGCCGAGTCAGTGAGCTTTCATGGGGGATCCCAGTACGCACCGATATTACCCCAACTGATGAAAAATATCGTACCGCAATCAAAACCATGGAAGGCGTGAAAAGTTGGCAACCTAATTGGGATGAAGTTGCCGTTGCACTTTCGGACGATATTGCACGTTGGCACAAAGCCACTGAAAGTGAGTAATACAGATATGTTGATGAAAAAAATGACTAATTCAACGATACAAACGGCAGCACATTCAGGGATCACCCTTGATTCATTAAGAGTGTCCTATCATGACAACGTGGTACTTAAACCGTTATCACTGACCATCGAGCCCGGTGAAATTTTAGTGCTTATCGGACCATCTGGCTCAGGGAAAACGACTGTTTTACGCGCTATTGCCGGCTTTGCACAACCAGACAGCGGACGTATTTTACTGGGTGATACGGATATCACCCATCTTCCGCCTTATCAAAGAGGGCTTGGTATGGTGGTACAAAACTATGCCTTATTCCCTCATATGAAGGTTGAAGATAATGTTGCCTTTGGGCTACGAGCGCAAAAACAGCCTAAATCGTTGGTCAATGAACGTGTGATTGAAGCACTGAAAATTGTAGGTATGACTGACTATGCGACACGGTATCCACATCAACTTTCTGGTGGGCAACAACAGCGTGTCGCTATCGCTCGCGCCATTGCAGTACGGCCTCGGGTATTACTGCTTGATGAACCCTTATCTGCTCTCGATGCGCAAATTCGCCATAATATGGTCGAAGAGATCGCACGTTTACATCGTGAATTACCTGAATTAACTATCCTTTATGTTACTCATGATCAGACCGAAGCTCTCGCGTTGGGGGATAAAATTGGCATAATGAAAGAGGGATATATGGTCGCGCATGGTGAAAAAAACACCCTTTATCACCAGCCTCCTAATCGTTTTGCGGCAGAGTTTTTAGGCCGAGCCAATATCCTACCCGCCACCGCACTTGGGGATATCCCCCCTTCTGGGCAAATCACGGTCAGTTGTTTGGGCTCACTGATTGAAGCACAAACCTCAGCTGTACGCTCTAGTGGCCATAAACTGGTTTGCGTGCGTCCGCAACATATTAGCTTGTCACCACGCCCAGAAACGACCAATCACTTAAATGCCACTTTACGTTCTATTAATTGGAAAGGCGATCTTACCCATTTGATCTGTGACATAGCCAATGAAACGATAAGTGTTGCTGTCACTCACTTGCATCCAAGCCCACAAATTGGCGATCCACTAACTTTATGGTTTTCACCCGCAAATACGATTTTAATTGAGGCGTGACATGTCACAAGCAATAGAAACAGATCGTCGTCCTATCAAGATATCCCCCTATTTATGGGTACTATTGCCATTATTAGTACTCGCTACGCTGTTCTTTTACCCATTGTTGTTGATTGCAGAACAAGCGTTACAAAATGAGTCTGGGCAATGGGGTTTAACCACGTTTTGGGAAGTGGTTGAATCACGTCGCTTTATCAATGGCTTAAGCAATACACTGTACATTGCCGTTTTTGCAACACTGGGTTGTTTGATCATTGGTAGTATTCTCTCTGTGATATTGGTTTTTATCCCTTTTACGGGCAGCCGATTTATCACACAAGTAATTGATACGTTTATTGCACTACCCACCTTTTTGATCACCCTCGCCTTTACCTTTATCTATGGCTCCGCTGGGTTACTAAATGGCACACTCATTGCGTTATTTGATTTTGAACTCCCCCCCGTTGATTTTCTTTACTCCGTTAATGGCGTCATTTTGGCTGAAATTACCGTTTTCACTCCGTTAATTATGCGACCACTGATGGCGGCTCTGCGTCAAATCGATAAAAGCCAACTCGAAGCCGCTAGCGTACTTGGTGCACATCCTGCTCGTGTGATCCGCCAAATCATTTTTCCCGCTGCATTACCTGCTTTGCTTGCTGGGGGAAGCCTATGTTTACTGCTCACCACCAATGAATTCGGCATTGTGCTATTTATTGGCGCCAAAGGGGTCAATACATTGCCGATGATGGTCTATAGCAAGGCCATTCTTGAATCGAATTACCCCGTTGCCTGCATGATAGCGTTAATTAATATTTTACTGTCACTCGGTTTATTCTCTTTATATCGAATGGCTGCGGGTCGCATCAATACGAGGAAATCATCATGCTAATATGGTCATCAAAAGGCCGTGTCATTGCCGCGACAATCGCTATCTGCTTATTTAGCGTGATTTTTTTGCTGCCACTCGTCATCATCCTGATGTCCAGTTTTAGCCAGCAATGGAATGGAATATTACCTTCAGGGTTTACTTTTATTCACTTCGTTAATGCCTTTCGAGGCCCTGCGTGGGATGCCATTTTATCTAGTCTGGTAATTGGCTTTAGCGCCAGCCTATTTGCTTTAATCTGTGGATTATGTGCCGCTTTAGCGCTACGCCGTCATTCTCCCAAAATACAAAAATACTTAAGTATTGCCTTCTATTTACCCAGTGCGATCCCTTCCGTCTCGATCGGGCTAGGCATATTGGTTGCTTTCAGCCAAGGCTATTTGCAGATGAACGGTACATTTTGGATTATTTTCTCTGCACATTTCGTGCTGATAAGCGCATTTACCTTTAGTAATGTATCAACAGGTCTAGCGCGTATCTCTCCTGATATCGAAAATGTTGCTTTTAGCTTAGGTGCATCGCCTTGGTATCGCTTATGCCATGTCACATTGCCATTATTAATGCCATGGATGATATCTGCATTAGCATTGAGCCTATCATTATCTTTAGGGGAGCTAGGCGCAACCATGATGCTTTATCCTCCAGGATGGGCAACACTGCCAGTTTCTATTTTTAGCTTAACCGACCGAGGAAATATTGCTGATGGCTCAGCACTAACGGTTGTTTTAGTCGGAATGACATTGCTGCTGATGATCCAATTGGAACGTATCGCCAAACGACTAAGCAGCCGATAAATATCTCACTGATTTCTCTCTTTTTACGCAGAATTGTATGAGAGTCGATAGCGCGAAATAACAAAAAAATTTTATTTTTTCTGCATGCAAACGCTTGCGTCGTGAAAAGACACGCGTATAATGCGCCACAATTTGTCAGGAGAAAACATGAACGCTGTCGCTCTATTTGTTACAGAGAACACCTCCACTACACTGCCATCTGGCGGTCTGGAGAGCCTGTTTTTCCCCTCCGTATTTGATAGAAAGCCCCTCATTGAGGGGCTTTTTTTTGGCCTTTTACCTAAAACATCTTGCTGACACAGGAGAACAACGATGCCGAACCCTTTATACCATCGCGACATAATTTCAATTAATGATTTAGATCGCACCGACCTTGAGCTAGTACTCAAAGTGGCTGCTTCTCTAAAACAGCAACAACAGCCTGAATTTCTGAAACATAAAGTTATCGCAAGTTGTTTCTTTGAAGCATCAACCCGTACACGCCTCTCCTTTGAGACTGCAATTCATCGCTTAGGTGCCTCGGTCGTCGGCTTTTCGGATAGCACTAATACATCCTTAGGTAAAAAAGGCGAAACCCTCGCAGATACTATTTCGGTTATCAGCCAATATGTAGATGCAATTGTGATGCGCCACCCACAAGAAGGTGCCGCACGTCTTGCCAGTCAATTTGCAGGTCATATCCCTGTCATCAATGCGGGCGATGGCTCCAACCAACACCCAACGCAAACGTTGTTGGATCTGTTTACCATTCAAGAAACACAAGGCCGTTTAGAAAATCTGCAAGTTGCGATGGTCGGTGACCTAAAATATGGCAGAACTGTCCACTCGCTAACGCAGGCACTGTCTAAGTTTGAAGGAAATCACTTTTACTTTATCGCACCAGATGCGTTATCCATGCCAGTGCATATTCTGCATCTACTGGAAGAGAAAGGCTCTACCTATAGCCTACATAATAATATTGATGAAGTAATGCCTGAGCTCGATATTCTCTATATGACACGGGTACAAAAAGAGCGTTTAGACCCTTCTGAATATGCCAATGTGAAGGCACAATTTGTGTTGCGAGCGGCTGATTTACACGTTGCAAAGCCAAACCTGAAGGTACTACACCCACTACCACGTATCGATGAAATCACCGTCGATGTTGATAGCACACCTTACGCCTACTATTTTCAACAAGCAGGTAATGGTATTTATGCACGACAAGCCTTGCTATCACTGGTGTTAAATAAAGAACTGGCAATCTGAGGAGAAATCAATCATGACACACGATCATAAACTACAAGTAGAAGCTATCAGCTGCGGTACTGTCATCGACCACATTCCTGCTCAAATTGGTTTCAAATTACTGAGCTTATTTAAGCTCACACTTACCGATGAGCGCATCACTATTGGGTTAAATTTACCGTCGAATAACTTGGGTAAAAAAGACTTAATCAAAATCGAAAATACGTTTTTAACCCCAGAACAAGCAAACCAACTGGCAATGTACGCCCCAGAAGCGACAGTGAATCGTATTGAAGATTACCAAGTGGTTGAGAAACTTGAATTAAGATTACCCGAACATATCGATAATGTACTCGTCTGCCCAAACAGTAATTGCATTAGCCACAATGAGCCTGTTTCAAGTGGCTTTAAAGTGAAAAAAGTTGGCAAAGAAGTCGCACTAACCTGTAAATTCTGTGAGAAAGAGTTTGATAGAGACGCCGTGATCAATAATCAATAAACAATATCAGCGTAGACTGCGGTTTTGTATGAGCTTTGTATGTCAGCGACAAAGCTTTTATACTGTCCCTTATATAATGCTAATTTTACCTGATTAAACGGAGTAGTTATGTCATACGAAATCAGTACAGAAAATGCACCAGCGGCTATCGGTCCTTACGTTCAAGGCGTTGATTTAGGTAGTATGGTGATCACCTCTGGTCAGATCCCTGTAAACCCAAAAACGGGTGAAGTTCCTGAAGATATCGCGGCACAAACTCGCCAGTCACTGGCAAATGTAGCGGCAATCTTAGAAAAAGCAGGTTTAACGGCGGCGAATATCGTGAAAACCACAGTATTCGTGAAAGACTTAAATGACTTCGCGACAGTAAATGCAACTTATGAAGAATTCTTCAAGCAGCATAATGCCCCATTCCCAGCGCGTTCTTGCGTTGAGGTAGCTCGCTTACCAAAAGATGTAAAAATCGAAATCGAAGCGATCGCGGTTCGTAAATAGTACTTATATTATAAAGAGGGAAATATATCGCTTTTCCCTCTTTATATAATCAATTCTTAATTAATACGCCCCGCAATAAGCTAAATTCACACTTCACGTGTTTTACAATGATGAGCAACCTTAATTTCTTACTTACAACATATTTATTAAAGCATATTGTTATTTTGTTAGCATTCCTGCATAGTTGAGCCGGCTCCCTACCATTCATTGATCTAAAATATAAATTTAAGTTAAGGAGGTTATCATGCATAACAAAAAACTAAATATATTCACCACCTATTCTATTCATTTATAATTTAGAGAAGATGTACTTCTCTAAATAGGAGAAGTTAATGGTAACGCTCGTTAAGCTAGATAAAAACAACTGGGAAGATTGCGCCGATTTACAAGTTTCAGAAACACAATCCCAATTTATTGCATCCAACTTATATTCAATTGCTGAAGTTCAATTTTTACCTAATTTCACGGTTAAAGGGATCCAGCATGAAGAGGTACTCATTGGATTAGTCATGTATGGCATTGATCCTGATGATGGAAACTATTGGATTTATCGTTTCATGATAGATAAAAATTATCAACGCTTAGGCTATGGGCGGCAGGCAATGGCCTTAATAATTGATGAGATCAAATTATCAAATCAAGATAAAATTCCAACCATAATGATTGGGTATCATACTAATAATCTTGAAGCACACCTCTTCTATCAAAGTGTTGGTTTCGAATTTCAAGGTTTAGCAGATTGGGGAGAATATTTAGCAAAATTTGACCTGTTAAAATAATACGCTGTTATTCCTGATAAGGTATGAGGCTGTTGCCAAGTAGAATACACACGGCAACAGCTATTATCTCTTTTAAAATAAACGAAAAATTAATTAATTTTCTATTCAGCATGATTATCATCATCAAATACCCTCCTCGATACCCAACATCTCTTCATTGCTCTCAATAACTTTTTTTATTTTCGTTCCTCTGCTTTTGATATTCATACAATTTATTTTTTTCCTTGTTTTGGATCAAAATAAGAGTAGCTAAAAAAAAGCAATAACCTATATATTGTGCTTTAATTACACCAAGACACTACATATAGTATTTATTCACAGTTTTATCCACAATATCCTAATCAGTGCCACGATCCCCTATTTCGTGCCATTTAAGCTTGTGGATAACTCAATAAGGAGCATTACAGTGAAAACGGTTGTAATTAAACGTGACGGTTGTCAGGTGAATTTTGACCTCCAGAGAATTCAGGAAGCCATAAAACGTGCGGCGGCGGCGGTGAATATTCAGGATGATGACTACTCTCTTCAAGTTGCAACAACTGTCACAGAGTTACTTGGCAACCGTGAAAAAGTCGATATCGCCCTGATCCAAGATGCTGTTGAAAACCAACTCATGTCTGGCCCCTATAAGAACCTAGCTCGTGCATATATCGAATACCGCCATGACCGAGATAATGAACGCGAAAAACGTAGCCAACTGACCCATGATATTCGCGGTCTGATTGAACAAAGCAATGTTTCATTACTCAATGAAAATGCAAACAAAGACAGCAAAGTGATCCCTACCCAACGTGATTTGCTCGCAGGCATTGTCGCAAAGCATTACGCTAAACAACATATTTTGCCACGTGATGTGGTTATTGCTCACGAACGCGGTGAAATTCATTATCACGATCTCGATTATGCGCCATTTTTCCCCATGTTTAACTGTATGCTGATTGATCTTGAAGGCATGTTAACTAATGGGTTTAAAATGGGTAATGCCGAAATAGAACCCCCTAAATCAATTTCCACTGCCACCGCAGTGACAGCCCAAATTATCGCTCAAGTAGCTAGCCATATTTATGGTGGCACCACCATCAACCGCATTGATGAAATCCTTGCTCCTTATGTCCACATCAGCTATGAAAAACATCTAAAAACAGCGATCAATTGGGGCATTGAAGATGCGAAAGGCTATGCTGATAGCCAAACCGAAAAAGAATGTTACGATGCCTTCCAATCCCTTGAATACGAAGTGAACACACTGCATACCGCCAATGGTCAAACCCCCTTCGTAACCTTTGGGTTTGGTTTAGGCACATCGCAAGAAGCACGCTTGATCCAACAATCCATTCTAAAAAACCGTATCGCTGGGTTAGGTAAAAATCGTAAAACTGCCGTTTTCCCTAAATTAGTGTTTGCTATTAAAAAAGGCCTTAATCACCAATATGGTGATCCTAACTATGATATCAAACAGTTAGCATTAGAGTGTGCGAGCAAACGCATGTATCCCGACATCTTAAACTATGACAAAGTTGTCGATGTAACAGGCTCGTTTAAAACACCAATGGGCTGCCGCAGCTTCTTAGGTATCTACGAAGAAAATGGCCAACAAATTCATGATGGTCGTAATAATTTAGGTGTCATTAGCCTTAACCTGCCGCGTATTGCCATTGAAGCGCAAGGCAATGAAGACGCGTTTTGGCAACGACTCGAAGAACGTCTGGCGATCGCCAAAAAAGCCTTGATGACACGCATTGCACGCCTAGAAAATGTCAAAGCACGCGTTGCACCTATCCTATATATGGAAGGCGCCTGCGGAGTACGACTCAAAGCAGATGATAGTGTGGCGGAGATCTTTAAAAATGGTCGCGCATCCATTTCATTAGGCTATATTGGCTTACATGAAACAATCAATGCACTATTTGGTACACAACAGCATGTGTACGACAACCCATTATTAAGAGAAAAAGCCATCGCGATTGTAGATCGCCTACGCCAAGCGACCGATGAATGGAAAGCAGAAACAGGCTATGGTTTTAGCCTTTATAGCACCCCAAGTGAAAACTTGTGTGATCGTTTCTGTCGCCTTGATACTGCTGAGTTTGGGGTTATCGAAGGTGTTACGGAAAAAGGTTACTACACCAACAGTTTCCACCTTGATGTTGAAAAACGCGTTAACCCATACGATAAGATTGATTTTGAACAGCCATACCCTGCTCTCGCAAATGGCGGTTTTATTTGCTACGGCGAGTATCCAAACTTACAGCACAACTTGAAAGCACTTGAAGACGTTTGGGACTACAGCTATGAGCATGTACCTTATTATGGAACCAACACGCCTATTGATGAATGTTATGAATGTGGATTTACCGGTGAATTTAACTGTACCAGTAAAGGTTTTGTGTGCCCACGTTGTGGTAACCATGACACCAACCGCGTCTCCGTGATCCGCAGAGTGTGTGGTTATCTAGGTAGCCCAGATGCTCGACCATTTAACGCGGGTAAACAAGAAGAAGTCAAACGACGCATTAAACATTTAGGCAATGGCCAGCTGGGTTAATGCGATGAATTACCATCAATACTACCCAGTTGATGTGGTGAATGGCCCAGGAACACGCTGTACACTGTTTGTTTCTGGTTGCATCCACCAATGCAAAGGTTGCTACAACCAAAGTACATGGCGAATTGATTCAGGTCTTCCCTTCACACAAGTAATGGAAGACCAAATCATCCAAGATCTGCAAGATCAACGTATCCGTCGGCAAGGGTTATCCCTTTCCGGCGGGGATCCACTACACCCCGCAAACCTGCCTGCCATTTTGAAATTAGTACAACGTGTAAAAACGGTGTGCCCTGATAAAGATATTTGGCTATGGACGGGTTATCTATTTGCAGATCTCACCCTCGAACAGCAGAAAGTGGTGAGTTTCATCAACGTATTAGTGGATGGGAAATTTGTTCAAGAATTGCATGATCCCGCTTTGCTTTGGCGAGGAAGCAGTAATCAAGTGATCCACCGGCTACGCTAACTATCACGCTGCCAATACAATTTGCTACCAAAGCCTAATTGATTATTCACCATTTTGACTTCTTGCAAATCTAATCGCCATACAGGCAACTTTGCTGTTAACGCCACAGGGAAGCGGCGACAGTAGAAATCACGGGCGGTTTGCTGTGCCGCTTCGACAATAGCAACCACCTCACCAATAAATTGGATCCCTTGGATTTGACTAACGACTTTCGTTTGTGCGGAGACTGTGCCAGCAACACGGCTGTTTTGAAGCATTAATTGACCATGACGCGAGTTCGCATCAGTCATAAAAAACAGGCTCATCTGATTAGCATCAAATGCATAATAGCAACTGGCAGGCCAGATATCATTATCTTGATAAGTAAATAGTGAAAAGACGTGTTGGCGAGAAAAATAACGCTGGATATGTTGTAAGGATTGTTGGGTATTCATCGCAAAAACCTAAGTTAGCCGTTCAGAACACGCTCTTTATACACTATTTCATGTCATCGAGCGTGCTTAAGCTGTTCTGAACGTTTAGAAATGGGTAATTTGCTAACCACTATAACCTATATGGTTCATATCGTCACAGTATGACGAATACTACTATTTATAGATTGCAGCAACACCATTCATTGAGTTTTCACCACCAGCAGAAATTACGCGGAATGAACTTGCACCAGCTTCATCAGCTTTTTTGGCCAATTGTGCGGTCAGATCATTTACACTTACAGCGCCTGTTACTGAAACATAACCTGCGGCTGGTTGGCTAGAATGTTGAACTTCTTCAGCAGCCATTGTTCCAAATGAAATAGCACTTAAAGCTAAAGTTGCAGCAACTAATGTTGATTTTTTCATAATGTTTTCCTCATTGAGATTCAGTTTTTATCAGGGGATTTTACTGTCCCCCTGTGATATGGATCATATTATGCACTTTAATTGATAATGAAAATTAGCTAATTTTGCTGTTGTCATTCAAATTATTTGATCTAGATAGATGGTATTGATGACAAATTCATGAACACTGCGTGTCATTTTTTGTTTATAATTTAGTATGTTACATTTATCTTTATTCGATAACTTTTCACATTTTGGCATCTTTTTTCTCCTTTGATTTCAGCACAGAAAGATAAAAATAGGGCAACAAAAGCAAATGAATACGCAAAAAATTTGGCACATCTACCTAATTAGAGAGAAAAATAACAGGTTATATTGTGGGATCACCACGGATGTCCAACGCCGTTTTACACAACATCAAGAAGGAAAAGGTGCAAAAGCACTGAAAGGTAAATTACCACTGACTTTAGTGTTTAATGGTGCGGTGGGAGATCGCTCGACAGCATCTAAATTGGAATTTCAGATCAAAAAACTCAGCAAACAGGCAAAAGAAAGGCTGGTACTCGACCAGCCTAGTGATATCGTTGACTACTTATTCATTCAAACAGCATCAAAGTGCGCAGAGTAAGTCACTCTCCCTTGGTGATCACTCAATGTGCCATTCTCTAATCCACAAATCATAAAATGCTCTTGTAACTCAGGCCATGGACAAACAACATTATGCTTAGAAGCAGGTTCGAAGCCAAAACGACGATAATACTGGCTATCTCCTAATACCACGACGGCACCATAACCGAACTCATTCAGGCTATCTAACCCTTCGTAGATCAACTGCCCACCGATACCTTGCCTCTGAAATTCTTTTCTCACCGCCAGAGGCGCTAGACCAACCCATTGGACATCTTCATCATTGACGTCAACAGGGGTGAATCCTACATAGCCAATAACTTCGCCATCATCATTTGTTGCAACAACACCAAGGGTTAATAGGCCGTCTTCACGTAGTTTTTGCACTAAATTAGCTTCTGCCTCAGTTGGGAATGCCTCACGCAGCAGCTTATCAATACCCATGGCATCAACGGGGATCTCAACACGAATTAGCATGAAACAACCACAGAGCTTTTAGACTCAGTGTCCTCATCTTGTTGGGCAGCTTTGATAAAGTCCGCCAGTTGTAATAATGCAAAACGTAGTGGCGCCGGCATATTTTCTAGCTCAAACGCATCCATTAGGTTTTTGACGTATAAACCTAGCTCCGTATCACCTTCAATCACCAATCGACGTTGGAAAAACAACGTATCAGGATCTTCTTTACGTGCCGCAATCAGGATCAGATCATTCGCCGCTGCACACACATGCACATCGGCTTGCTCATCAGAGCGCACCACCAATATGCCATTTTGTAGACTAATGAACCAAACTAAGTTAAGGTCACTGACTTCAACTTTCAGCCATTTCCCCTCAAGAAAATCCAACTCTCCTTCTTTGACCGACTCACGAAACTGCCAGCTAAGCAGCTGTTCTAACACTTGACGCTGTATGGCGAATGGGGTCACTTTTAAAGGCAGCTTCAGTAATGAAGGACCTTTTGAAATAAGTTGAGAACGAATTTTTCCTAACATAGTACGACTCCCTTATCATTTTTGCCTATCTGCTAACAGTTACGCACTTCTATAAAGCAACCAACAGAAATCAATAGCGGTATACCTGATTATATGCAGACCATATAAACTCTAAATAATTCGAGATGCAACTAGGCGATAAATAAATGCGCTGCAAGAAACATACATCAATGTGACTCGCGCGAGTCAACCAAACCAACAACGCTGCAACTTGAAATATGATATGTATATTGACAGAAAATAGATTTATTCATTTGATCCTATATCAAGATTTACACATACGACCAGTATTAATTTGTGAAAATCACCAATTCACCATCACAACCACACCGCAATCCGCACAAAATATCAACAATTACTGTTGAAAATAACCACAAATTTATAATGGTTTAATCCCTCATTCACTGCCTTAAATCAAAATGTAGACCTGATGAGTTGACTACAATGCTAAATTGTCGAATTTCTACTCTGGAACAATTCTCATGGAATTACTCTGCCCAGCTGGCAACTTACCCGCCCTCAAAGCAGCTGTAGATAATGGTGCTGATGCTGTCTACATCGGCCTAAAAAATGATACTAATGCACGCCACTTCGCAGGGCTTAACTTTACTGAAAAAAAACTTCATGAAGCCGAACGCTACATTCACAGCCGTAAACGTAAACTTCATATTGCGATCAACACCTTTGCTCATCCTAATGGCTTTCAGCGCTGGAAAGATTCTGTTGATCTCGCTGCATCACTCGGTGCTGATGCGCTGATCCTCGCCGATCTGGCCATGTTGGAATATGCAGCAAACAAATACCCACATATAGAGCGCCACGTTTCAGTACAAGCTTCGGCCACTAATACAGAGGCGATCCGTTTCTATGCACGCAACTTTGAAGTGCATAGAGTTGTATTACCTCGTGTGTTATCCATTCACCAAGTCAAACAATTAGCAAAAAGTAGCCCTGTCCCTTTAGAGGTTTTTGCCTTTGGTAGCCTATGCATTATGGCAGAAGGACGCTGCTATCTGTCATCTTACCTTACGGGCGAATCACCCAATACGGTTGGAGCTTGCTCACCAGCCCGCTTTGTTCGTTGGCAACGAACCCCACGCGGGATGGAATCACGCCTTAATGAAGTGCTAATCGACAACTATCAAGGCAATGAAAATGCGGGCTATCCTACACTCTGTAAAGGCCGTTATTTAGTCGATGGCCATAAGTACCATGTGCTTGAAGAGCCCACAAGCCTCAATACTATTGAGCTATTACCTGACCTAATGGCTGCTAATATTGCCTCAGTGAAAATTGAAGGTCGCCAAAGAAGTCCTGCTTATGTCACTGAAGTAACACGTATTTGGCGGCAGGCCATCGATAAATACAATGCTAATCCAACCGCATTTATGGCAGAGCCTCAATGGCTAAAAACACTCGGGGATCTTTCTGAAGGCAGCCAAACTACGCTGGGTGCCTATCACCGTGAATGGCAATAAAAGGAGTCAAATATGCAGTATTCATTAGGATCAGTGCTGTATTACTGGCCCAAACACAAACTTTACGAATTTTATCAATTAGCCGCCCAAAGTGATGCAGATATTATCTATCTAGGTGAAACCGTTTGTAGTAAACGGCGTGCGATGAAGCCCGCAGATTGGATTGATCTTGCAAAACAGCTCTCCGCAAGTGGTAAACAAATTATTTTAAGTACATTAGCGCTATTACAAGCACCTTCTGAACTTAAAGAGATCAGCAAATTAGTTGATAACGGTGATTTTCTCGTTGAAGCACATGATTTTGGTGTCGTTAACATGCTAGCTGAACGCAAACTGCCTTTTATTGCTGGTCATGGACTGAATTGCTATAACGCCCAAGCACTGAATATCTTATTACGCCAAGGTATGATGCGTTGGTGTATGCCTGTCGAGCTATCTAGAGATTGGCTCATTAATTTGCTAAATCAATGTGATGAATTAAAAATCCGCAATAAGTTTGAAGTTGAAGTGATGAGCTATGGGCGCCTTCCACTGGCTTATTCGGCTCGCTGTTTCACCGCACGTTCAGAAAACAGGGCTAAAGATGATTGTGAGACTTGTTGTATTCATTACCCACAAGGCCGCAAGGTGTTATCTCAAGAGCAACAGCAAGTTTTCACCCTCAATGGCCTGCAAACACAAAGTGGTTATTGCTACAATTTAGGTAATGAGCAAACGTCAATGAACGATTTAGTGGATATTGTGCGTATTTCCCCTGACAGTATCGATTCACTGGCAGTACTGACTCAATTTAAAGCCAATCAAACAGGGAAAGCCCCTCTCCCTATTGATGATAAAGATTGTAATGGTTACTGGCGACAAGTTGCAGGGTTAGAGATGGTGGATTAGAGGTATTATTTTATAGGGTGTGAGTGCCGTATTCACACCCTATAAAAATACAGACATCGATTTCAATCCAATTATTTTACAATATCTATTTATATAAGAACTTAATTCACTCATATATCTATCAATAGTGGAATTCGTGACCTCTTTGCTCAAAGCCGACATCAATACCCCATAAATGGGAACAGTAAACATTTGATGAGTTATTATCGTTATACAAGAAATGAGACATCTTGCTAGTCAAATACGATAAGAAAAACCAAATGTATGCAAATTACAGTATCACGTAATTAATTAACCCATAATATAATGCGGAACAAAGCGAGACGTGTCTTTGGTAATTAATGATCTATCTTCTCGAATACCTATTCCTGCTGGCTCATCACCAATGACCCAACTGCCTATTAATGTATAGTCAGAGCCAAATTTAGGTAATAATGCACTGGCCTGATAAATTCGCGGTTCATGTGCATATTCACCAAATTCTTCCGTTATAACCTCATTTTCGTGATTAAGGAATAGAGAAACATTGGCGCCTTCACGTGAAAATAGTGGCTTTGTGGTAAAACCTTGCCAATTATTGCCCATGTCCTGTTTAAGTTTGCCGACAATATTAATCTGCTCATCGGCAAAATAAGCCGGTAATAAATTAGGATGGTTAGGAAAATAACGCCATAATAAAGGCAATAACCCTTTATTACTTAAAATCGATTTCCACAATGGTTCAACCCATTCTGTACGCTGACTACGCAATACGGGCCCATAATCATCCTGAAACATCCACTCATAAGGGTATAATTTAAAACCTTGATGGATGATTTGATCTTGCAGATCAGTAAAAACCCCACCAACCCCTAAACCAACCTCTTCCATATACAGAAACTGAGTTTGTAACCCTGCTTGGCTAGCACAGTCTTCCAAATATAGAACCGTTCCTCTGTCTTCAATCGAATCTTCACAGCAACAAAAATAGAATGGGTATTCATTTCGCCACAGTAAAAAACGCTGGATCAGTTTTTCTTGAATGGAATTAAATTGATCGGCATTAGTCGGTAATAAACCACATGCCGTCATCTCAGACAGCCATTGCCATTGAAAGAATGCAGATTCATAAAGCGATGTTGGTGTATCTGCATTATATTCCAGTAGTTTTGCAGTACTATAACCATTCCATGAGAAATCCATTCGCCCATAAAGTGAAGATTTATTCGTCTTCCAGCTATCGGCTATTGCATCCCAATACAATTCAGGGATCGCCAATTGATTGAGAACCAACTCATCATTGATTGCTGTATCAACAACCTCTAAGCACATTTGATGTAATTCAGCGGTGGGATCTTCAATACCCGTTTCAATCTGATCTAATGTAAAACAATAGGCGTGTGATTCATCCCAATAGATTTCATCATCAATAATATGAAAGTTAAAACCATAATCTTCAGCTATCTGATTTAAATTCTCTCTAGGTTTAAGTGGTATTCTTAACATAATTACCCACCCTTACTTTTCGATTTGTTCCCGAAACCACCTCGAGATGTCGTGCGGGTTGAATTATGATGATAATTAGCAGGTTTTAACTTATTTGAACCATCGGAAAGCCACTTTTCTGATGACCCCACTTCACGGTAAACATTAGGCTCATATCGAGTAGAATAAAATGGACGAGCTCTAGAAAAATAATAGCTCCCCGATGAGTGAGTATGTGTTGAGCTATAGCGTTGCACTGCTTCAGGAGATTCATCAATTGAAAACCCAGCCAGTTTAGGGCCATAAACATCCTGCTCACTCAAACGATCACAATATTCGGGGGTAGCATTTTCCGCCAAACATTGATCATACTGTGAGCGACTTAATTTACGCTTACTCTGTATACAATTGCCTATACCGTATAAATTTTCGCAAACATCGAGCTGGCTATATGTCGCCATATTTCGTATTAATTCTTGCTGCGCTTCCTCTTGTTTTTGTGCACAAAAAGAAAGGTTATATCCCGCTTGCACGCAGTCATTGGTATCCTTAAATAGCGTGATTTTAGGCGCTTCCGACTCTTGATCGCAGCTGCGTAAACCAAAAAATACCGCTCCACTCATAATAACTAGTGTCAATAACCCTGATCCTTTCCGCTCCTCTTTAGTACTCACACCAACTCGTTTAAGCTGTGGATACCCCTTATAGCCGGCCTTCTTTTTTCGCTTATGATATTTCGTTTTATTTTTCTTATTCATAGTGCATTTTTTTGATTAATAACTCATGCTGACAGCGTTCAAAATACCAAATCCAAGCGATGTCCCACCTAAAAATAAACCAGCAGAGATATTATTTTGTTCAATTTTTTCGCTAATTTTAGGCATATATATTTTGGTTGCACCGAGTACTAATAATTGAACCAATAAAGCAATAACGCCCCAAATAACACAATCCAAAATACTCACCGAATGAGATATCGCGCTCGATAAAGGCGTGATATAGCCGATCATCGCACCAATAAACGCAATACCTGCGGCTGTATTGTTTTGCTTAATCAACACCCACTCATTATGTCGAGAAATACGCGTATAAATAAACAGAAACACCAGTACCATAATAGTACCAATGAAAAAGTAGCTGATAAAAGAAAGTAATGCTGAAAGTATAATAGAAACGTCCATAAATGCCCCTTTTAATTAAGGGCTGAAATTTATATCAATCTATTTTAAAAATAAACTCAATTAAATAAGTTCTTACAAAATGATTAATCATCATTCTTAATATGATTAAAAAATTAATTAAATACTACAATATAGAGTATATTTTAGCTTTGAATTAAATAAACTTAAAATAACAACTCCACTCTATTTTTAATCATGAAAATTACGATGTAAAAAAAACGGGACTGCGCCCGTTTTTCGATTATTCATGATGCTGTTTGCGCCAACGATGAATAATATGAGAGATATGACGTAGCTCACCATCCCGCAACATGCCAATAAACACACCGATGACGGTATAAATCACACCAAGCACTAACATCATGACAATATCCATTAGCACCCCACTGAACGGAAGCCCCATTTGGTTGATACCAGCCATGGCACTCGTAGCCCAAGTAGACGGTAAAGCGTAAGCGATCATTCGTACCCACTCAGGCATCGCTTGTAATGGCCAAATTGTCCCTGACATATAAAATACAGGTGTCGTAATAAATGCCAGCGTCAGATAAATCATTTCAACACTACGTAGACACTCAGTCACTAACTTGCCGAGCCCTAATACGGCAAGTAAGAATGGGAAAGTCAGCATCCACAGCTGGTATAATGGTGCTTCTTGCCGATATCCAAGGATCCATGGCCATAAGGCAAAAAATACTGTCGATAAAAATAGCCATATTGGGATCAGCGCTGAAAGTGCGCCTAAATACACGGCCAGCGGTGGCTTACCCTTAGGTGTTCCACGGATAGCGATACTGACACGCACACAAGCAATCAACAATGAGTGCTGTAATAACATAACTAACAGCCCTGGAAACACAATCGCCGCAAAACTGACTCCAGGGTTATAAAGAGGCTCAGTTACACTTCGAATTGGCGTAATAATCACTTCTGCTTGTTGCTTACTATAACCTGAATCCACCAGCAGCTGAGTGTTATAGCTATTCAACAACGTTTGGTAAGCACTTACTAACTCTTGTTGGATCTGACCACTGGCTAAGCGGTTTGTCGCATCACCATAGACAGGTACGGTGATGTTTTTTCCATTGAGTAAGAATTTTTCAAAATCTGTTGGGATGATAATGATGGCAAACAATTTCCGGTCAATCATGTCTTTGCGCGCTTGAGCCAAATTGTCATAGCTGTGCAACACGACCTTAGGTGCTGCATCTAAATCACGAATTAATGCACGGCTCGCAACACTATGATCCTGATCGATAACCGCAACGGGCAAATCCCACAAAACAGGTTTTGCATACACCAAACTCATTACGCATAAAGAAACCAGCAATAATAACCACATTGGTTTATCCAACATACCGAGCAACACTTTACGGAAGGTTGCAAAATACATTTGCATTAGAGTTCCCCTCCTTGAGCTGCAATCCGTTTAGGTAATCGCTTACGGATCAAAAAAGCGGTGACGATTGGATAAATCAGTAAAAACAAACACACTTCCACAATTCGCATAAATGAAATTTCACGTAAGAAAATATCAAACATGGCGTTAAGTGTATGCGTCAGTGGCTCAATGTTGGAAATGATTTGAGCAGGTAAAATCATTGATAATTCAGGCACCGCCATACCTGAAAAGGCCAAGGCGATACTGACTAACATCCCAATTAAGCTGTAGGCCATAATCGCACTAGAGGTGAAGCTAAACAGTAATAAACCGATACTTTGCGCCGCTATCACATAAAAAAAGCCAACCATTATCATGTATAAAGGATTACCCACCACCTTAGCATCAAAAATGCTCACTAACGCGGCCAATTCCACCACTAATAATGTAGTAAAAAATAGCGTATAAGGTGCCATTTTCCCTAAAACTGCCATCGAAAACGGTTTCACACTTTGTAATATAGAGCTACGCGATAACGTATAGATAGTGCAAGTCACCACAAATAGCTGCAACATATGGATCGTCGCTGCAAATTGCTGATAATAGATATAACTACCACTTGGATTAAATAAGCTATCGTAGGAAAGTGTCACTTGTGCCAATTGCGGCAATGCTTTCCCCATGGAGCTCGCTAATTGAGTACGATATTTCGCATTCAGTTCAGCGACTAATCCACTAAAATCTTGAATGGCATAACTGCCTGAAGCATAGAATAACGCATTGTAATACATACGCAGTTCGGGCTGACGCCCACGCAACACGTCTGCTTCAAAATTGGTTGGAATATATAGCAGTGCATAATCTTTCGCACTCGCCAAGCGTTTTAATGACGTATTGAGGTTATTATCAATCGCTTTAACGTCTGCATGAGGCCCCGCATTTAAGTCTCTCACCACGAGTCTTGAGGCTGGGCTGATATCGTTATCCACCACAGAAACGGGGAGATCCATCAGCGTGCCTTCTGAAAAGTTAGCACTTACCAACGTAAATAGCATCAGCGGAAATAACCAGCTTAACCAATGAAAAACTGGGCTACGAATGGCGGCTTGTGTTTCTCGACTAAAAGCATGTTCAAAACCATGCCAAGCGAATTTTAATTTCATATTCGCGCCTTTTATTTATCCCAACGCCATAACACGCTCATACCAGGTCTTAGACCATCAATGGATCCCAACGGATACAAACGGACTTCAAAGGTTTTCAAGTCAAAATCACCTGTGGCTCGAGTTGCCCTTTTCGTTGCGTAATCCCCTTTCGGCGCAATGTAACGCACTTCTGCTTCAATCTTTTTATCACCTAACGCAGGCACATCAAGCTGAACCTTATCGCCTTTTTTCACATCAACAAGGATGTCTTCACGTAAGTTATAAATAAAATACGCTTGGGGGATGCGGACCATGGTGAGTAATGGACTACCTGCATTGAAAATTTCCCCCACTTCAGCGGGAATTGGACCAACTTCACCATCAACAGGGGCTTTAACTTGTAAATCATCGAGTTGTACTTGTAGTTCAGCTAGTTTTTGCTCTGCTTCATTGAGCTCTGCCTGATATTTTTGGCGCAGTTCAATGCGGTCACCGTTTTTCGCCTCTTCAAGTTGTGCTTTCGCGCCTTGAACTTGCTGAAAAGCTACATCTTTAGCTTTACGTGAGTTATCAAGCTCATTCGCTGACACATATCCTTTACCCGATAAATTGCTTAAACGGTTGTATTCACGAGTGGCATTCTGATACTGAGATTCCGCTTGCGACAATGATGCTTGTAAATTACGGATGGTCTCTTCACGAGTTCCATGAAGTGATTGATCGAGTTGTGCCTGAGCTTGATCTCTTGCGGCTTTCAGTGCCGCATACTGGGCTGCTAGCTCAGGACTTTCTAATGTAATTAACAGCTGCCCTTTTTTAACATCATCTCCGCGCTCGACATGACGTTCAATCACTCGCCCTTTGGCTTTCGATGTCACCATAACTTCAGGTGCGTCAACTTCACCTTGTAATAATAAAAATTGGTTATGGGAATGAAAAAGTGCCGCCGCCGCTATCAAAATCAGCATCAACAAAATCAGTGCTATTGTTCTTTTTTTCATTATTAGTAAAACCTTAAATAATCACGGAGGAAACTATGGCAATAAAATTATCGCAGTAATTGCCGATACAGCGTTAATAAATTTGTGCGCAAGGTCACACATAGAAGGGGAAAACGTCTATTATTGAACCAATTACAGTCTTATGTCAAATATACTCTACATAATGCAAAGTACAGTTAAACATCGTTAACATCTCTATAAGAGGCATTATATACTCTAAATAATTCGAGGTGCAGCTAGGCGACAAGTGAACCAATCGCTAGGCGCAGAGAAAACAATATGACTGACGTGAGTGAACGTAGCCAACAACGCTGCAACTTGAAGTATGACGAGTATAACCAGTATAAAGATAGCATAGCTTGACCAAATCACTATTCTCCTATCAGCCCATTACGCTACAATCGCTATCAGTCGGTTACACAACAATCGCCCTCTTAAAGCAGCAAAACTGGAAACCTTAATGTACGAGTTCGATCTGATCCTGCTGCTCTTGCAGCAGATGTGTGTTTATTTAGTCATAGCATGGGCGCTGAGTAAAACCCCACTTGTCATCCCTTTATTAAAAGTGACAATTCGTCTGCCACATAAAGTGATGTGTTACGTCATTTTCTCAGTTTTTTGTGTGATGGGAACCTATTTTGGTTTACACATTAATGATTCAATCGCTAACACACGTGCTATCGGCTCAGTCCTTGGCGGTCTGCTCGGTGGACCTGCTGTTGGCTTTGCCGTCGGTTTTACAGGCGGCCTACACCGATATTCTCTAGGAGGAATGACCGCCTTCAGCTGTATGGTATCAACAATTGCTGAAGGGCTGATTGGTGGACTGGTACATCGCTACTACATGAAGCGTGGACAAATAGATAAAATATTTAACCCTCTCACCGCTAGCTGTGTCACCTTTGTGGCTGAAATCATCCAAATGCTCATTATTTTATTATTAGCACGCCCTTTCGACGAAGCCTTAGAGCTGGTTAAAAATATCGCAGCGCCCATGGTCATTGCTAATACGATTGGTGCGGCAATGTTTATTCGTATTTTGCTCGACCGCCGTGCCATTGTTGAAAAATATACCACTGCATTTTCAGCCCAAGCCTTAAAAATTGCGCTCTGTACTGATGGGATCTTACGTAAGGGGTTTAATACAGATAACAGCATGAAAGTCGCTAAAATTATCTATCAAGAACTCGAAATTGGTGCCGTTGCCATCACGGATAGAGAGAAAATTTTAGCCTTTATTGGTATTGGTGCTGATCATCATTGTCCAGGAACGCCTATTGCCTCAGAGCAATCGAGGCGAGCTATTGATAACAATGAAGTGGTTTATGCAGATGGTAATGAAACACCTTATAAATGTTCTTTAAGCCCCACATGTAAGCTTGGATCCGCACTTGTTATCCCACTTAGAGGTGAAAATGAACGCGTTATTGGTACCATTAAACTTTATGAAGCGAAGAATCGGCTATTCAGTTCTATTAACCGGACACTGGGTGAAGGTATCGCCAGTTTGTTTTCGGCTCAGATCCTCGCGGGGCAATATGAACGTAATAAACAATCTTTATTACAATCTGAAGTGAAGTTATTACATGCACAGGTGAATCCACACTTTTTATTTAATGTCTTAAATACATTGCAAGCAGTTATTCGCCGAGATAGCCAGCAAGCAGGTCAACTCGTTCAGTATATTTCGACCTTCTTTAGAAATAACCTCAAGCGTCCAGAGCAAGGCGCCACATTAGGCGAAGAATTAGAACATGTGAATGCTTACTTACAGATAGAAAAAGCACGTTTCCAAGAAAAATTACATATAGAGCTAGATATACCAGAACACTTAAAACAAGTTAAATTACCTGCCTTTTCACTACAACCCATTGTAGAGAATGCAATTAAACACGGTACTTCACAGTTATTAGATACTGGATATATTACAATAAGAAGTTATATACGCGGTGAGCAAGTATATATTGAGATAGAAGACAATGCCGGCTGCTATCAACCCACTACACAAAGTGATGGATTGGGTATGAGCCTAGTCGATAAGCGCCTTAAACTTAAATATGGCGAACAATATGGTGTGAGTGTGGAATATGAGCCAGAGCAATTTACACGCGTACAGTTACGATTGCCTTACGTTTTAACATGTACTCTAACTAATCCAAATTGCAGGTAAGCGACAAGCGAAGATAGAGGAAAAGCATAGATAAACGCTATGACTCGGCGAGCGTAGTCACCATACCTTAACAAAAGGCGCTGCAACTTGAAGTATCACGAATATAATAAAAAGATTGAATATTTATGAACGTACTAATTGTTGATGATGAACCATTTGCACGGGAAAACTTGCGCTGTTTGCTTGAAGAACATGATGATATTGAAATCATGGATGAATGCGCCAATGCAATTGAAGCAATCGGTGTGATCCACAAAAAGAAACCCGATGTAGTATTTCTTGATATTCAAATGCCTCGTATCACTGGCCTTGAAATGGTACGCATGCTTGATCCTGAAGATCGTCCTTATATCGTCTTTTTAACCGCTTTTAATGAATTCGCCATCCAAGCCTTTGAAGAACACGCATTTGATTATTTATTAAAACCACTCGAAAGCGATCGACTGAATAAAACACTCACTCGCCTACGCCAAGGCCAACAAAAACAAGATCTTGAAATCTTAAGTGATCACGAGCCATTAAAATTTATTCCTTGTACCGGCCATAGCCGCATTTGGCTGATGAAATTGGATGAAGTGCAGTATGTCACTTCGCGCATGAGTGGCGTTTATGTGATGAGCACACAAGGCCAAGAAGGCTTTACAGAGCTGACTCTCAGAACACTCGAGTTACGCACCTCATTAGTGCGCTGCCATCGTCAATATTTAGTTAACATGACGCAATTAAGTGAAATTTTGTTTGGTGATAATGGGCAAGCAGAGCTAGTCTTAAGCTCAGGGGAACATATCCCAGTAAGCCGCCGCTACTTAAAGCCGTTAAAAGAAGCACTAGGACTCATTTAGAGTATTTATTTAAAAGATGACGCGTATAGGGAGATGATACATGGCCGACTTCTACTTACAACTTCGCACCAACTCAATGACCTTAAAAAACCTAGAGACCCATGAAGAATATACCGCAAAAGGTGATTTCTCATCGTCTCGGCTGATCATTGGTGATTTTTACGTCGCCCAAAGCCTTCTAGTGCAACTTATTGACACAATGAAACTGAGTGTTCGGCTTCCATTAACACCACATCATCGCATTATTGTGCAAGCTTTAGAAAAAAATGAAGGCGGCTTAAGTCCTGTTGAAGTCAGACTACTCGAAGAGATCACTGTTGCAGCTTTTAACCATAAGCTTAAAAAAGTGATCGTCAGTCATGACACTCTCCCCATGCCACAAAAACATGCAGAAGAGTTATTGGATAGGAAATAATCCAAGGGGCCATTAAGCCCCTCAAACTGCTGACAGACGTATTCTGTTTGCCGGCAGTGGTTAAAATTTTTGAAATAGAAATAAATGAGCAAAACCAATTCATTGATTTTCGGCTGATAATACAGAGTTGGAAAAACCATATTTTTATTCCGCTTCATCAACAATCTTAGGAGCCATTAACCCCTTTCTCTCATGCATCTTATGTCTACCATCTAACTTTACAAATAAAATTCTTGTCGTTTTTTGAAAGAAAATGACTACTCAAGAAAAAGATATACTTATTTATCCTAAAATAAATAAGTGGCAAGCAAATGCGATACATAAATACTAAAGAGCTAAGCAATGCAGGAGTATTTACGATAAATAAAAAATAATGCAATGAATATTAAATTTCTCCAATAAAAAACCCGCAGTCCAATTGGAAGCGGGTTTTGTATTTTAACCAGTGCCGGTTTAATCAAGGCACTTAGGCATTTAATTATGCGTTATGGCTAGTGCTGCGACGACGTGGTGCAGCAGTATTGTGATCTTCATTACGACCACGTGGAGCGCTGCTATTACCACGATCACGGTTTCCACCACGGCGGTTACCACCCGCATTATCACGATCACCACCACTACGGCGGTTTCCACCTTCGCGATCGTTACGACGGCCTGCACCAAAACCACCTTCACTACCACGTGAACCGCCACGGCGTTCACGACGTTCAAATGGCTGCGCATCGCCAATCAGTTGCATCTGAGTTGGTTTGTTCAGAATACGTGCACGGCTTAAATGGGTTAATACATCAGTTGGCATGCCTTTTGGCAATTCGATGGTAGAGTGAGTACCATACAATTTAATATTACCAATATAACGGCTGCTGATATCAGCTTCGTTCGCAATCGCACCAACAATGTGACGAACTTCTACACCATCATCGCGGCCAACTTCGATACGGTACATTTCCATATCACCAACATCACGACGCTCACGACGAGCACTACCGCCACGCTCTGCACGCTCAAAACCATTGCCATTGCTGTTATTGCGATCACGACGACGGTCATCACGGTCGTTAAACTCACGACGTGGACGACGTGGAGCATCAGGTGGCAGGATCAGGGCACGTTCGCCTTGAGCCATTTTCAGCAGTGCTGCTGCTAATGTTTCCATATCTACATCTTCTGATGGAGACAGTTTAGTTAACAGTGCACGGTATTGATCTAAATCGCTGCTTTCAAATTGCTGTTGAATTTTTTCAGCAAATTTCGCCTGACGACGTTCACTTAATAGCTGAGAATCTGGCAGTTCCACCTCTGGAATAGTCAGCTTCATGGTGCGTTCAACGTTACGCAGCAAACGACGCTCGCGATTCTCAACGAATAATAATGCGCGACCCGCACGACCCGCACGGCCAGTACGACCAATACGGTGAACGTAAGATTCTGCATCCATTGGAATATCATAGTTAACAACTAGGCTGATACGCTCAACGTCAAGACCGCGAGCCGCAACGTCAGTTGCAATCAATATATCCAAACGACCATCTTTTAAACGCTCTAAGGTTTGTTCGCGCAGTGCTTGGTTCATATCACCATTCAGTGCCGCACTGTTGTAACCATTACGCTCAAGCGCTTCAGCGACTTCCAATGTTGCGTTTTTAGTACGTACAAAGATGATTGCAGCATCGAAGTCTTCAGCTTCTAAGAAACGAACTAATGCTTCGTTCTTACGCATGCCATACACAGTCCAATAGCTTTGAGCAATATCAGGACGTGTTGTAATGCTAGCTTGAATGCGGATCTCTTTAGGCTCTTTCATGAAACGACGTGTAATACGACGAATTGGCTCAGGCATAGTCGCAGAGAACAACGCAGTTTGATGGTCAGCTGGGATTTGGCTCATGATGTTTTCAACATCTTCAATAAAGCCCATACGTAGCATTTCATCAGCTTCGTCTAATACGAGACCTTTCAGTTTAGAAAGATCTAAAGTACCACGTTTTAGATGGTCAAGTAGGCGGCCAGGCGTACCGACAACCACTTGCGGGCCTTGGCGCAGAGCACGTAATTGTACGTCATAGCGTTGGCCACCATACAGAGCAACAACATTAACGCGGCTCATGTGTTTAGAGAAATCGCCCATCGCTTCAGCAACTTGAACAGCCAACTCACGAGTTGGAGCAAGAACCAAAATTTGTGGGGCTTTTAAATCAGGATCGATGTTATGGAGTAACGGCAAACTAAAAGCAGCAGTTTTACCACTACCTGTTTGGGCCATTCCCAGCACATCGTTACCTTCCATCAACAATGGGATACATTGCTGCTGGATTGGTGAAGGTTTTTCGTATCCCAGGTCGTTTAGTGCAGTCAAAATAGACGCTGATAAACCTAAATCAGCGAAAGAGATATCAGTCTCGGTGGTCATGTAAAGGTGCCTCATACTTAATGGCGGCCAGTTTACATAACCGTACGAAATTCATTTCGGTCATTTTCATTTAAAATGTGAACTGGCTCAAATTGTGTTATTAAACGAACAAATAGGCCGTCACCCCTAAAGATGATGGCTCAAAAAATAGTCATGAAATGTTCGTCAGCTATTGCTGGCCCGATTCTAAAAGGTCGTCTTGTTCTTGGCCTAACAGCGCCAATTCCAACAATGCATAGCGGTGTTCAACAAAGCTGTGAGCGTTGTTAGCCACCGTCAGTTTGAATAACGCAGTTGCGCTATCCTTATCCCCCAGACTTAGGTAATGCTTACCTAAATAGAAGTTAGTTTCACTGAGATGCTCAGCGAGCGAAGTGTTATCCGTAAAAGTTTCTTTCAAACGCGTCATCAATGTATTTTCACTGATGTCACCTAAATAAAACTCTACGATATTCCAGCCCCATTGCCCCTTCTCCGCACGATTATAGCGAGCAGCAAGATTTTCTTGCGCTATACGCGGGTCTATGTCTTTTTCAACAAGATAAAGCCATAGAGAACGAAAAGGATCATTTGGATCTATCTGATAATACGCCAGCAGATCATCCTGCGCTAATTTATGACGGCCACCGTAATATAATGCGATGCCACGGTTCATACGCGCGAAATTGTAAGTTGGATCAAGCTCTAATACAGAATCAAACGCTTCATAGGCGGCATCATAATTGCCAGCCTGCGTAAAATATATTCCTAAAAAGTTAAAGATTTCAGGAATATCAGGGCGGATCGCTAACGCAGTTGAAAAATCATTGCGCGCTAATGCCCTCAAACCGAGACTATCATACAACACTCCGCGCTCATATAAAAGCTGGGCGTATTCATCATCGGTTAAAGATCGGCTCGCAAGGATTTGTTCCATACGAGCCAATATCACTTCTTGCTGTAATGATGGTTGCAAAGGAACAGCAAATACCTCGTTTTTACGCCAATCTTTGCTACTACATCCAAGTAGTACAAAAAAGATAAGCGCAGAGACTACACGAGTAAACGTGTTTAAATCCCTAAACCGAAGACAGATACTGTTCAGCATACTCCGTCCTTACATTACCACTAGTTCAGCAAATTACGGCTAAATGCGCCTTCATACAAAAGGCGCTGTTTCAGTATCAGCCTACTCTGCTGAGTCCTGTTGCTGTGCTGGAACTTCTTCCGTTGCCACAGCTTCTTTCATGCTTAGGCGGATACGGCCTTGACGGTCGATTTCCAATACCTTAACGGGCACTTCTTGGCCCATTTGCAGGTAGTCAGTCACTTTTTCAACTCGCTTATCAGCGATTTGAGAAATATGAACTAAACCTTCTTTACCGCCACCGATAGCAACGAATGCACCGAAGTCAACGATACGAGTTACCTTACCTTGGTAGATACGGCCAACTTCAACTTCAGCAGTAATTTCTTCGATGCGACGAATCGCTTCTTTCGCTTTCAGGCCATCAGTTGCAGCAATCTTCACAGTACCATCATCTTCAATTTCAATGGTTGTACCGGTTTCTTCAGTCAGTGCACGGATCACTGAACCACCTTTACCGATAACATCTTTGATCTTGTCTGGATTGATACGGATAGTGTAGATACGTGGTGCGAACTCAGAGATCTCTTCACGAGGGCTGTTAATCGCTTGTTCCATCGTACCTAAAATGTGTAGACGAGCACCTTTCGCTTGATTCAATGCAACTTGCATGATTTCGCGAGTGATACCTTCAATTTTAATGTCCATTTGCAGTGCACTGATACCATCACGGCTACCAGCTACTTTAAAGTCCATATCGCCTAAGTGGTCTTCGTCACCTAGAATGTCAGAAAGTACAACGAAATCGTCGCCTTCTTTAACCAGACCCATTGCAATACCAGCAACAGCCGCTTTAATTGGTACACCAGCATCCATCAGAGCCAGAGAAGCACCACATACAGAAGCCATTGAAGATGAACCATTTGATTCGGTGATTTCGGACACGACACGTACCGTGTATGGGAAATCAGCGTGGTTTGGCATAACAGCCAGAACACCGCGTTTTGCTAAACGACCATGACCAATTTCACGACGTTTAGGCGAACCTACCATACCGGTTTCACCAACAGAGTATGGAGGGAAGTTATAGTGGAACAAGAAGCGGTCAGTGTACTCGCCCATTAGTTGGTCGATTACCTGTGCATCACGCTCAGTACCCAGTGTTGCAGTAACCAGTGCTTGAGTTTCACCACGAGTAAACAGTGCTGAACCATGAGTACGTGGCAGAACACCAGTACGTACGTCTAGAGCACGAACCATGTCTTTCTCACGACCATCAATACGTGGCTCACCACGGATAACGCGGCTACGTACAACTTGTTTTTCTAAGTTAGCAAGGATCTCTGCAACTTCAGAAGTATCGACGTTTTCGTCTTCAGCAACAATTGCTGCGGTGACTTCATCTTTAATCAAGTCAACTTGTGCGTACCGCTCTTGTTTCTCAGTGATACGGTATGCATCGCCCATACGGCTTTCAGCCAAGGCAGCAACTTTATCTTGCAGAGCTTGGTTAACTGGCTCAGGTTGCCAATCCCATTTTTCTTTGCCTGCTTCTTTTACTAATTCATTAATTTCATTGATAACAACTTGTTGTTGGTCATGACCAAAAACAACGGCACCAAGCATTTGCTCTTCGCTTAACAGCTCAGCTTCTGATTCAACCATCAGAACAGCACTTTCAGTTCCTGCAACCACTAAATCAAGGCGGCTTGATTTCAATTCGTCAGCAGTTGGGTTCAATACATATTCATCATTGATAAAACCAACACGAGCTGCGCCGATTGGGCCATTGAAAGGAACACCTGACAGAGCTAATGCAGCTGATGCACCGATCATTGCAACGATATCTGGGTTAACTTGTGGGTTAACAGACACCACAGTAGCGATGATTTGGATTTCGTTCAGGAAGCCTTCTGGGAACAGTGGGCGTAGTGGACGGTCAATCAGGCGAGCGATCAGTGTTTCACCTTCGCCAGGGCGACCTTCACGACGGAAGAAACTTCCTGGGATACGACCAGCGGCATAGGTACGCTCTTGATAGTTAACCGTCAGAGGGAAAAAGTCTTGCCCTTCTTTAACTTTTTTCTGAGCTACCGCAGTAACGAAAACCGCAGTATCATCCATATTCACCATTACCGCGGCTGTCGCTTGGCGAGCGATCATACCAGTTTCAATGGATACAGTGTGCTGACCGTATTGGAATTTGCGAACGATAGGATTTAACAAAATATTACCCTTCATTTTTAGGCCGCTGGAGCTTTTCTAGCGACATTGGCTTTCTCTTCCTACCACAGCCTCGCGACTAATGAGAACACTGATGTTCATGTTATCAATTTTCTCATTAGCCGCGCGAATCGGTGTAGCTGAAGAGGCGTTAATAAAACAATTAATTACGGATCATAGCTTAGCATTTAAGTTAAGTATAATTCGAGTATTACTTCAACTTTAATATAACTTTTAGAAGAAAAGGGGCCGGTGGCCCCTTTTCACTGAAACTGACGATACTCGTCCTACTTCAAGTCGCAGCGTTGTTAACTCTATTCACTCGCACTAGTCACATACTGATGTATGCGCTTAGTATCTCACTCATTTGTCGCCTAGCTGCGCCTCGAATTATTTAGAGTAAAGACTAGCGACGCAGGCCTAAACGCTCGATAAGAGCGGTATAACGCGCGATGTCTTTGCCTTTCAAGTAAGCTTGCAATCTACGACGCTGAGCAACCATACGCAGCAGACCACGACGGCTGTGGTGATCTTTTTTATGCTCTGAAAAGTGGCTTTGCAGATGGTTGATTTGAGCAGTTAACAGAGCGATTTGAACTTCGCTTGAACCAGTGTCGTTTTCACCGCGGCCGAATTCAGCAACGATTTTTGCTTTCGCTTCAGTACTTAGAGACATAATAAACTCCAAATGTATAAATGTATGTAATGAGAGCCAATCTCTAATTTAGCATCTCACAGATTAAGCGCCGCTATTCTACGCTGCTTAACGGCGCAAAGCAATAAGTGCCGCGATGCGGATTATTCATTTTCGACGACTAAACGTCGCGGCGCAACCCGAAGATCTTCACTGATCACCGCAATCCCAATAAAGCATTGAGAGTCACCTCGAGTCACTCTGATCATCGTACCTTCAGCTAATCCACCAATATCGGCTCTAACTGGTTGACCTTGCTTAAAATAAGCGGCTGTTTCTTCAGTTAAATTGACCGCTGGAAAATGCACGACAGCGGTATCCATCGGTAACAATAAACTATCGAGTAATGACTCAAAAGAGCCCTCACCTGCATCGACTCTTGCTCTTAGCTCTGCTAACTGTTCCAATGTCACCATCCGTTCGTACGGATAATTTGCCACTTGAACTCGGCGCAAATAGATCACATGAGCACCACAGCCTAACATTTCACCTAAATCATCAATGATGGTTCGAATATAGGTGCCTTTAGAACAGTGGATTTCCAGCTCAAGCTCATTACCTTCTAAGCGAATAAACTGTAACTCATAGACTGTAATTGGGCGGGCTTCGCGCTCTACGGTGATCCCCTTTCGTGCATACTCATACAGAGGGCGTCCCTGATGTTTCAATGCGGAATACATTGAGGGAACTTGCAAAGTATCACCACGAAAGTGCTCTAAAGCCTCATCAAGCTGAGCTTGTGTAAACTCAATGTTACGCTCACTGATGATTTCTCCGTGAGAGTCAGAAGTGTCGGTACGTTGCCCCAAGCGAGCAATTACACGATAACGTTTATCTGAATCAAGTAAAAACTGAGAGAATTTGGTTGCTTCACCAAGACACACTGGGAGCATCCCTGTTGCAAGTGGATCTAACGCACCGGTGTGGCCCGCTTTATTTGCATTGAAGAAGCGCCGCACTTTTTGCAGCGCATCATTTGAAGAAATATCAGTAGGTTTATCCAGCAGCACAACGCCATCTATATTACGGCCGCTACGACGACGCCCCATTATTTTTCCTCTTTATCGTCCGCATTTGCACGGCGTATTTCATCATTACGAATAACATTAGAAACTAAGTTAGACATACGCATGCCATCAACCAGTGAGCTATCGTAAGAGAACGTTAACTCAGGAATGACACGTAAACGCATTGCTTTTCCGAGTAAAGAACGAATAAAGCCTGAAGCTTCATTTAGCGCTTTAATACCATCTTGAACCATTTGTGACTCATGTTCTTCATGAGAAATGTTTAAGAAAGTGACAAATACTTTTCCGTAGGCCAAGTCTCTTGATAATTCAACACCCGAAACGGTTGCCATACCAATGCGAGGATCTTTCACTTCGCGCTGCAAGATAATTGCAATTTCTTTTTGCATTTCTTGTGCTACACGCTGAGAACGACTAAATTCTCTTGCCATATCCATATCTCCGATACATAGGGGGGCATAAGCCCCCCTAGGAATATATCAATGAGCTTCACACACATTAGATGTGTGATTACTCGTGAAATTAACCGTCAATTGAACGTTTAATTTCAATTACTTCAAAGACTTCGATCATATCGCCAACGCGGACATCGTTGTAGTTCTTAACACCGATACCACATTCCATGCCATTACGCACTTCGTTGACGTCATCTTTAAAGCGACGCAGTGACTCCAACTCACCTTCGTAAATAACCACGTTATCACGTAGAACACGGATTGGGTTATTACGTTTGATAGTTCCTTCAGTCACCATACAACCAGCGATTGCACCAAATTTCGGTGATTTGAATACATCACGAACTTCTGCAAGACCCATGATTTGCTGCTTGTATTCAGGCGCTAACATACCGCTCATTGCTTGTTTGATTTCATCAATCAGGCTATAGATAACGGAGTAGTAACGCAGGTCAACGCTTTCACTTTCAATAACACGGCGAGCAGAAGCATCAGCACGTACGTTAAAGCCAAGAATGATTGCGTTAGACGCCGCTGCCAGAGTAGCATCAGTTTCAGTGATACCACCAACGCCAGAACCGATGATTTTAATTTTAACTTCATCAGTTGACAGTTTCATCAGTGAGTCAGTGATCGCTTCACAGGTACCTTGAACATCTGTTTTCAGAACGATGTTCAATTCAGAAACCTTACCGTCTTCCATGTTAGCAAACATGTTTTCCAGTTTAGATTTCTGTTGGCGAGCCAGTTTAACATCACGGAATTTGCCCTGACGATACAAAGCAACTTCACGCGCTTTCTTCTCATCACGAACAACTGTCGCTTCATCACCCGCTGATGGAACGTTTGATAGACCGAGGATCTCTACAGGCATTGATGGGCCAGCAGATTGAACTTCTTTACCTAATTCGTTACGCATCGCACGAATACGGCCGTATTCAAAGCCACAAAGCACGATATCGCCTTTGTTCAATGTACCTTCTTGAACAAGGATAGTGGCTACTGGACCACGACCTTTATCAAGGTAAGATTCAACAACAACACCGCTTGCCATACCTGCATAAACCGCTTTCAGCTCTAAGACTTCAGCTTGCAGTAGGATAGCGTCGAGCAGGTCATCAATACCTGTTCCTTTTTTCGCAGATACACTGATAAACTGAGTATCACCACCCCAATCTTCAGAAATAACGCCATATTGAGACAGTTCGTTTCTGACACGATCTGGGTCCGCTTCTGGTTTATCAATTTTGTTCACAGCAACAACGATCGGTACACCCGCTGCTTTCGCATGTTGGATAGCTTCGATAGTTTGTGGCATCACGCCATCATCCGCTGCAACAACCAGAACAACGATATCCGTTGCCTGTGCACCACGAGCACGCATCGAGGTAAACGCGGCGTGACCAGGGGTATCTAGGAAGGTGATCATACCTTTGTCAGTCTGCACATGGTATGCACCAATGTGCTGGGTGATACCACCCGCTTCGCCTGAAGCAACTTTGGTTGAACGAATATAGTCAAGTAGTGACGTTTTACCGTGGTCAACGTGACCCATAATCGTCACAACAGGTGCACGTGGCTCTTCCATTGCGGAGCCAGTGTCACGGTCATTCATTACCGCTTCTTCAAGCTCGTTTTCACGACGTAGAATAACTTTATGGCCCATTTCTTCTGCAACAAGTTGTGCAGTTTCTTGGTCAATGACTTGGTTGATAGTCGCCATAGCGCCCATCTTCATCATTGTTTTGATCACTTGTGAGCCTTTAACAGCCATTTTGTTAGCTAATTCGCCAACAGTGATCGTTTCGCCGATAATAACATCACGGTTTACTGCTGCGGCAGGCTTAGTAAAGCTTTGTTGCAGTGAGCTACCCTTACGTTGTTTACCTTTAACGCGACCAGAACGGCCAGCAGCACGTTCTTCTTCACGATCAGCCTTCTCAGAAAGTTTATTGCCTTTCTTTTGGCGAGGTGCTTTCGCACTACGGTTACGAGAACGACGGCCTTCTTCTTTCTCATCACTCTCATCTTCCGCTGCACGCGCATGTTGAGAGGTTGTGGTGTGATAGTCACTATCTTCATCAGATTTTGCATCACTCGTCCACTTTTCACCGTTTTCTTCGGCCATTTTACGAGCTTCTTCTGCAACACGTTTAGCTTCAGCTTCAACTTTACGTTGAGTTTCTTCTTCCGCTTTACGTTTCAGAGCGGCTGCCTCGGCTTCAAGGCGCTGTTTTTCAGAATTACTCTCACCGGCTTTGCCAGCTTTTTGATGATTTTCGCTTGGTTTCACTTTTTCTCTTTCCGCTACTTCGCGCGTAGCTTTTTCAGCTGCTTCACGTTTTGCTTTTTCTTCGGCATCACGTTTTGCTTGTGCTTCTTGTTTCGCTTTTTCTTCTGCGATACGTTTAGCTTCAGCTTCACGTTTTGCCAGTTCTTCAGCTTCGCGCTGTGCCTGCTCTTCCGCTTCACGCTTCGCCTGCTCTTCCGCTTGCGCTTGCTCAGCGTCACGGTTCACATAAGTGCGTTTTTTGCGGACTTCTACATTTACCGATTTACTTTTACCACCGGTAACTGGAACACTCAACGTACTACGCGTTTTACGTTGCAATGTTAACTTACTCGGCTGTCCCGCCGAGCCGCCGTGTTCACGATTTAAGTGCCCCAGCAATGTTTCTTTTTCTGACTGACTAACAGAGTCATTCTCACCTTTTTTGATCCCTGCTTCAGCAAATTGCTGTACCAGGCGCTCAACTGTGGTTTGAATTTCTGCTGCCAATGATTTTACAGTTTCTGTCATGCCGTTCCTTCCTGCTACAGTGTTTACGCATCGTTACCGAACCAGCAAATATTACGTGCAGCCATGATGAGTGCTCCTGCTTTCTCACCATCCAGACCTTCAATATCAATCAGGTCGTCGATGCCCTGCTCAGCAAGATCTTCCAGTGTACAGATACCATGAGTAGCCAAATTATAAGCTAGGGTATTATCCATACCTTCCAGATTCAATAAATCTTCTGCTGGCTGATTATCACCTAGGCTCTCTTTTTGAGCCAATTCAATCGTAGTGAGGGCCGCTTTTGCTCTTTCACGTAGAACTTCAACAGTATCGGAGTCGAGACCGTCAATTTCCAGAAGCTCTTTAATAGGCACGTAGGCCAGTTCTTCTAACGTCGAGAAGCCTTCTTCAACAAGTGCAGTGGCGAACTCTTCATCAATATCAAGATGCTTGGTGAATGTGTCAATAGAAGCATGTGCTTCTGCCTGATGTTTTGCATTCAGCTCTTCTGCGGTCATGACATTCAGTTCCCATTTGTCATCACCACGGTGTTTTTTCAGTAATTGTGCCGCTAAGCGAACGTTTTGACCATTACGGCCAATCGCTTGAGCCAAGTTACTACTTTCTACGGCAACATCCATCGTACATTTGTCTTCATCGACGACAATAGATGCCACATCAGCCGGAGCCATTGCATTAATAACGAATTGAGCAGGGTTATCATCCCATAACACAATATCAATTCGCTCGCCGCCTAATTCACTAGAAACGGCTTGAACCCGTGCACCGCGCATACCTACGCAAGCACCTACTGGGTCAATACGCTTATCGTTAGTTTTTACTGCGATCTTAGCGCGAGAACCTGGATCACGAGCAGCAGCTTTGATTTCGATGATCTCTTCACCAATTTCAGGTACTTCAATGCGGAATAATTCAACCAGCATTTCAGGACGAGAACGGGTAACAAAAAGCTGCGCACCGCGTGCTTCAGGACGAACATCATACAGGACTCCGCGGATGCGGTCACCTGGACGGAAGTTTTCACGTGGTAACATGTCTTCACGTAAAATAACGGCTTCAGCATTGTTACCAAGATCTAACGTGATATTTTCACGATTCACTTTCTTCACTTGAGCAGTGATGATTTCACCTTGTTGCTCACGGAATTGGTCAACAACCATCGCACGTTCAGCTTCGCGAACTTTTTGAACGATGACTTGTTTCGCCGTTTGCGTGGTAATACGGTCGAAAACAACTGATTCAATTTGATCTTCAACATACTCACCCAGTTTCAACTCTGGATTTTCATATTGTGCCGCTTCTAACGTGATTTCACGTGTTGGCATAGTCACTTCATCAACGATCAACCAACGGCGGAACGTATCAAAGTCACCTGATTTACGGTCGATTTCGACACGAACATCGATCTCTTGCTCATATTTCTTTTTGGTTGCTGTCGCCAGTGCCGTTTCCAGAGCCTCGAAGATTTTTTCACGAGGGAGGGATTTTTCGTTAGAAACCGCTTCAACAACAGCCAGAATTTCTTTGTTCATCCTAGTTGCCTCATTGAACTTAATTAAAAGTGGGGTACCAAGTTAGCTTTCTGGATGTTGCCAAGGGCGAACACTTCATCCTTACCATCCACAGTAACCGTTATCATTTCACCTTCGACGGCTTTAATAATACCTTGCCATCTCCGGCGGTTCTGCATCGCAATGCGCAAAGTCAGAGCCACCTCTTCACCGACAAAACGCTCATAGTGGGCGACAGTGAACAGTGGGCGTTCTAGCCCTGGTGACGAAATTTCTAGGTTATAAATGACAGAAATTGGATCTTCGACATCCAATACTGCACTCACCTGATGGCTGACATCAGCACAATCATCAACGGTGATGCCTTCTTCACTATCAATGAAAACACGCAATGTCGATGTACGCGCGCGGACAAACTCTAAGCCTACAAATTCAAAGCCAAGTGCTTCCACCGGTGCTGAAATCATCTCTGTTAATTTTTGCTCTAATGTGGACAAGCCCACCCCCAGACATAAAAAAAGGGCTATAAAAGCCCAGTTAATTCGATTGTCAAATAACAAAAAACCCCGAAATTTCGGGGCTTTATGAAACTGGACCCTGTAGTGCCAACGGGTTCACCATCTTCTTAGTATATCTTTAAAATCTAAATAAATCGATGAGAATTTACGATAAATACATCTGAAAAGATATGCTGACTAAGAGTTGGTTGCGGGGGCCGGATTTGAACCGACGACCTTCGGGTTATGAGCCCGACGAGCTACCAAGCTGCTCCACCCCGCGTTCGAAAACGTGACATATTCTACACAGATAACTCATAGATCACAAGTCATCTTAAATAATGGTGCCGAGGACGGGACTTGAACCCGTACGCCCGTTTTGTAGGCACTACCACCTCAAGGTAGCGTGTATACCAATTTCACCACCTCGGCACTGAGGCGAGGTTATCCGTTTATAACAAACAATAACCTCAAATTCTTTTACTTCTTTGATGATGGCTTAAATGCCTTCATCCGGGATCTTTAACACTTAACGAGGAATGTCGCTCGTTGGTGTAGCTGGTGCTGCCGGAACGTCTGTTGGTTGCTCGACTTTAGCAGGTTCACTAATGTTTTCCCACTTACTACCAGTTCCGTATTTGTTGGCAGTCATATTGCCAAGAATCAAACTGATAATGAAAAACACAGCAGCCAAGATCCCAGTCATGCGGGTCATGAAGTTACCTGAACCCGATGAACCAAACAGTGTTGCAGAAGCACCCGCACCGAATGATGCACCCATGTCAGCACCTTTACCTTGCTGTAACATGATCAGACCAATTAGGCCGATTGCTGCTAGCAAGAAAATAATTAAAAGAGCTATGTACATTTGAGTTACCTATTCAGTTGCGGTTCATAGTATCTATGACCTTTATTACTGCACACCTGCTCTATTGCCCTTGAAGAATGACCTTTGCGGGAATGAGCAGGTGCGAATACTAACTAATGCTGAGCCGACAAGCAAGCCAAATTTTATTTCCTGAGCTCATTTGCAGAAAAAAACAACAATTGAGTAAAATAACTGACAGCACAGCTTTCAACTCAGCAACAAGTCTGTTTTTAAAACAGCAATCACTAATAAATTTTATCAGCCAGCCGCTTTCACTGCATCAGCAATACGATTAGCCATCGCCAATACATCCGCTTCGTTTTCCCCTTCGACCATGACACGGATCAAAGGCTCAGTACCTGATTTTCTGAGCAATACACGACCTTTACCCGCAAGTTCTTTTTCAACTTGCTCATTCGCCGCTAATACTGCCTCACTTTGTAGAGGGTCATGGGTACCTGCAAAACGTACGTTAACGAGTACTTGTGGCAATAATTTCATGCCGCTACACAGATCATGTAGACTCATTTGATTACGGACCATCGCACTCAGAACTTGCAAACCAGCAACAATACCGTCACCGGTTGTCGTCTTATCTAATAAGATGATGTGACCTGAGTTTTCTGCCCCCATGCGCCAACCTTTTTCTTGCAGCTTCTCAAGAACATAACGGTCACCGACTTTTGCTCGCTCAAATGGAATACCCAGTTGTTTTAGTGCGATTTCGAGACCCATATTACTCATTAGCGTCCCGATCACGCCGCCTTTGAGTTGACCTTGACGCAATGCTTCGCGGGCAATGATATAGAGGATTTGGTCGCCATCAACCTTATTACCTTGGTGATCAACCATAATTAAACGGTCACCATCACCGTCAAATGCTAGGCCAACATCGGCTTTTTCAGCGATTACGCGCTCTTGCAGCATGCGTACATCTGTTGCACCACATTTTTCATTGATATTGATGCCGTTAGGTTCGCAACCAATAGCAATAACTTCTGCCCCTAATTCGCGGAAAACGTTCGGTGCAATATGGTAAGTAGCTCCATTTGCACAATCGATAACCACTTTTAGACTAGAAAGGCTTTGTTCACTTGGGAATGTACCTTTACAAAATTCAATATAGCGACCTGCCGCATCGACAATACGGTTTGCACGGCCAAGTTCTGCCGATTCAACGCAAGTAATCGGTTTTTCCATTTCAGCTTCAATGGCTTCTTCAACTTCGTCAGGTAATTTCGTACCATCGATTGAGAAGAATTTAATCCCATTATCATCATAAGGGTTATGTGACGCTGAAATAACAATCCCTGCTTCCGCACGGAAGGTGCGAGTCAAATAAGCAACGGCTGGGGTTGGCATTGGACCTGTAAAAGAGGCTGATAGCCCCGCAGCAGCCAAACCCGCCTCTAATGATGACTCCAACATGTAGCCAGAGATACGCGTATCTTTACCAATGATAATTTTTCGCGAACCATGACGTGCCAGCACTTTTCCTGCTGCCCAACCTAATTTCAAAACAAAATCAGGTGTGATTGGGCTATCGCCCACCTTGCCACGAATACCATCGGTACCAAAATATTTACGGTTACTCATACGCTAACTTTTCCTTTTCTGACAGAGTCATCTGAACGATCTTCATTGCATCAACTGTCTCTTTAACATCATGGACACGAATAATTTGCGCTCCTTGCATCAATGCAATGGTCGCACAAGTAATGCTGCCCGCAAGCCGTTCTTGAGGTGGAACATTCAATAAGTTTCCAATCATAGATTTACGTGACATACCTGCCAATAGCGGTAATCCGAAATCATGAAACTGATCTAAATTTCCTAATAGTTGGTAATTATGCGCTAAGTTCTTACCAAAACCAAAACCTGGATCAAGTATTATCTGTTGTCGATGGATCCCTGCTGCGACACAGCGCTCAATTTCTGAATGAAAGTAATCTTTCACTTCTCGTACGACATTTTCATAATTAGGCGCTTCTTGCATCGTTCGTGGTTGACCTTGCATATGCATAAGGCAGACCGGCAAACCTGTCTTTGCCGCAACTTCTAGGCTACCCTTTTCATGTAATGAACGAATATCATTGATCAGATGCATACCAGCTTTAGCCGCTTCTGACATAACTTCTGCTTTTGAAGTATCAACAGAAATCCATACGTCAAAACGTTGTGCAATGGCTTCGACAATTGGAATAACACGCTCTAGCTCTTCATTAACTGAAACGTCAGCGGCTCCGGGGCGTGTTGATTCACCACCAATATCAATAATGGCTGCGCCTTCCTTGACCATTCTAGCAACGTGTTCAATTGCATCATGATAACGATTATGGGTGCCACCATCTGAAAATGAATCAGGAGTAACATTCAAAATCCCCATCACTTTAGGTGTTGATAAATCAAGTTCACAACCTCTAGCGCTGATTTTCATTATTATTGTGCCTCAATGTAAAAAACCCCAGTAAACTGGGGTTTGAGATTACGTGTCAAACAATAACTTACTGTGGTTTATTATCGTTTGTATTGTTTGATGAATTAGATTCATCAGTATTATCTTTTGGTTCTTCAGACGGAGAAGTATCAGTATTTGCTTCAGTTTTTGAACCACCAAAACCTGTACCAAACGAACCTGTTACATTACTCACTTTTTTGTCTTCATCCCAGCCTGCTGGCTCACGCACTGGACGTCTATTCATCAGATCATCAATCTGAGGCATATCAATCGTTTCATATTTCAATAATGCATCTTTAGTTGCATGCAAAATATCAATATTGTCAGTCAGCGTTTTATAAGCGAGCTGATAGCAGCGGTCTAGGATAATTTTGATTTCTTCATCAACAATACGTGCTGTTTCATCAGAAATACCTGAACCATTACCTGAAGAACGGCCTAAGAATGCAGGACCTTCTTCTTTAGAATACTGCATTGGGCCTAAACGGTCTGAGAAGCCCCATTGAGTTACCATGTTACGTGCGGTATTCGTAGCAAATTGAATATCCGATGAAGCACCTGTAGTGACTTTATCAGGACCATAGATCAATTCTTCCGAAATACGACCTGCGTAAGCAGTTGCAATCATACCTTCAAGTTTCAAGCGGCTACGACTCACTTCATCACCTTCAGGCAAGAAGAAAGCAACACCCAGCGCTTGTCCACGAGGAACAATGGTAACTTTGTGAACAGGGTCATGCTCAGGCATCAAATGACCAACGATCATATGACCTGCTTCATGATAAGCCGTCGACTCTTTTTGCTCTTCAGTCATCATCAGAGAACGACGTTCAGCACCCATCCAAATCTTGTCACGTGCTTTTTCAAACTCAACCATTGAAACAACACGCTTATTAGCACGAGCGGCAAACAATGCAGCTTCGTTGACTAAGTTAGCCAATTCAGCACCCGAGAAGCCCGGTGTTGCACGCGCCAAAATAAACGTATCTACGTTTGGATCAATCGGCACACGACGCATATGAACTTTCAGGATTTGCTCACGACCACGTACGTCAGGTAAACCAACCACAACTTGACGGTCGAAACGACCTGGACGTAATAATGCAGGGTCAAGAACATCTGCACGGTTAGTCGCTGCAATGACGATAATACCTTCATTGCCTTCAAAACCATCCATTTCAACTAACATTTGGTTCAATGTTTGCTCGCGTTCATCGTGACCGCCGCCTAAACCTGCGCCACGTTGACGACCGACCGCATCAATCTCATCGATAAAGATAATGCAAGGCGCTGCTTTTTTCGCTTGTTCGAACATATCACGAACACGAGATGCACCAACACCGACAAACATTTCAACGAAGTCAGAACCTGAAATAGTAAAAAATGGTACTTTTGCTTCACCAGCGATCGCTTTAGCAAGCAATGTTTTACCTGTACCCGGAGGCCCTACCATTAGGACGCCTTTAGGAATTTTACCACCCAGTTTTTGGAAACGCGCAGGTTCACGTAAGAACTCAACGATTTCGCCAACTTCTTCTTTTGCCTCATCACAACCAGCCACATCAGCAAAAGTTGTTTTGATCTGGTCTTCAGTCAGCATCCGCGCTTTGCTTTTACCGAATGACATTGCTCCTTTACCGCCACCACCTTGCATTTGGCGCATAAAGAAGATCCAGACACCAATCAACAGAAGCATTGGGAACCAGGAAATAAAAATAGATGTCAGTAAGCTAGGTTCTTCTGGTGGTTCACCAACGACAGTTACATGCTTGTTAAGCATGGTATCTAACAGCTTCTCATCCTGCATAGGAAGATAAGTTGTATAGCGGCTATTATCCGCCTTTCTGACGTTTAATTCACGACCTGTGATACGAACTTCACGTACCTGATCCTGGGCTAACTCATTGATAAACGTAGAATAATCAACTCTGCGACTATTCGAATCGCTTGGGCCAAAACTCTGGAACAAGGACATCAGAACAACTGCGATGACTAACCAGAGAATCAGGTTTTTCGCCATGTCACTCAAGGGATTAACCTCATATTACAACTGTGTTAACAAATAACGCTCAGGGTACTACAGTTTTAGCCCTGTCGCTACAATGTATACTTCACGCGATCGTGCCCGCGAAGATTCGGGTTTACGAACTTTTACCTTCGTAAATAGGGAACGGATATCCCTTAGGTACTCATCAAAGCCTTCTCCCTGAAACACTTTGACAATAAAACTTCCCCCAGGGGCCAATACTGCACGGCACATATCCAAAGCTAACTCAACCAGATACATTGATCGAGGTATATCGACCGCAGGCGTCCCGCTCATATTCGGCGCCATGTCAGACATGACCACCTGAACTTTTTTATCACCAACTCGTTCCAACAACGCTGCTAGCACTGCCTCATCGCGAAAATCACCTTGTAGGAAATCGACGCCAACAATAGGATCCATAGGTAAAATATCACATGCAATCACCCGACCATTTTGGCCTATTTGGCTGACAACATACTGTGACCAACCTCCGGGTGCTGCACCCAAATCAACAACGGTCATACCTGGTTTAAAAATTTTATCACCTTGCTGGATTTCATCCAGTTTAAACCATGCACGCGAGCGAAGTCCTTTCTTTTGTGCTTGCTGAACATATTTATCACTAAAATGTTCTTGCAACCAACGGCTGGAGCTTGCAGAACGTTTTTTATTGGCCATTGCATTTTCCAACTATACTCATAGAAACACATCTATCCCCAAAGTTCTCCAAACAACATGCTTATTAACGCTTTGACTTACATGTGACCTGAATCTTCTGGGTATTTATTGTCACTTCTTTACCACCCGATAGAGATTAATTGATGGTGATAGATATCAGATGGCGGTAGAATAAGCCATTTTCAATACTAAAGAAGTAAAAAATCGATGAATCTTAATAAAAAACAAATTCAGCACCTGAAAAGCTTAGCTCATCACTTAAACCCTGTTGTTATGATTGGCAACAATGGTTTAACTGAAGGTGTTTTAGCTGAGATTGAGCTTTCATTAGCTCACCATGAGCTTATCAAAATCAAAATCGCAGGCGAAGACCGTGAAACTAAAAACTTGATCGCTGAAGCGATTGTTCGCGAAACAGGTGCTGCAAATGTACAAATTATAGGCAAGATACTTGTTCTTTACCGCCCATCAGCTGAGCGGAAAATTATTTTACCTAAATAATTACACTTAATTTATATAAAAATGCCATTAAAGGCAGCTTCTATATGAAGAAAAAGGCCGCTAGCGGCCTTTTTCGCTAATACCGTAAAATAATATAACCAATTCAGGGAAATAGGAATTAGATATACTCAACTTTAAGAATTTCGAACTCTACATCGCCGCCTGGTGTTTTGATAACAACAACGTCATCAACTTCTTTACCTACCAAACCACGAGCAATCGGAGAGTTAACAGAAATCAGATTAACCTTAATATCTGCTTCATCATCCCCAACAATACGATAAGTCAATTCTTCATCGGTATCGACATTCAAAACGCTGACTGTTGCACCAAAAATGACACGACCGTTATTTGCCATTTTAGTCACATCAATCACTTGAGCATGCGAAAGTTTCGATTCAATTTCTTGAATTCGGCCTTCACAGAACCCCTGTTGTTCACGAGCGGCGTGATATTCTGCGTTCTCTTTCAAGTCACCGTGTTCACGTGCTTCTGCAATCGATGCAATAATTTCCGGGCGGCGGACAGATTTAAGATACTCAAGCTCTTCTCTAAGTTTATCTGCACCAAATACCGTCATTGGAATCTGTTTCATTGATAAATACCTCTGTTTCAATCCTATCTAAAAATAAGTATCTTCCTGATTTTTGTAACAACAGTACACTAAACACCCTACAACATAAGGGGGGTGTCCAAACAATACACAGGCCGTAAATGCGTTTTGAAAATGCATTCACACACTTATCTTATCACAATGGTAACCATTCTAACGTAGACTTAATAGTCGGTCATCGTTTACTTTTTCAGGCATTACACTTTAGTATGTACAGTATGTCTACCCTAATGCGTGAAATTTATGTCGTTATTAACACTCACCAGAAAATGGATCATCACTTTAGGACTCACTTTTACAGTTGGGCAAGCGCTTGCTATTCCGATTGATGATTATAAGCAATATCTACCTGATGGTACTAACCTCGCTCTGGTTGCGCAGAAAGTCGGTAGTGACACCCCCATTATTGATTACAATGCGCAGCAAATGGCACTGCCTGCCAGTACACAAAAAGTGGTCACTGCGCTAGCTGCTCTTTTGCAACTGGGGCCTGATTATCGCTTCGTCACTAACTTCGAGACGGATGCGAAACTAAATAATAATACATTAACAGGCGATCTGGTGATCCGTTTCAGCGGTGATCCTACCCTCACTCGCCAACAAATACGCAATATGGTTAACGCGTTAAAACAAGTAGGCATTCATAAAGTCGATGGCGACTTGATCGTCGATATTTCCGCATTTACCAGCCATGATAAGGCGCCAGGTTGGGTGTGGAATGACATGACTCAATGCTTTAGCGCACCACCAGCGGCGGCGATTATTGACCGCAACTGCTTTTCTGTGTCTCTTTATCCAGCCGAAAAAGTGGGTGATATGGCCTATATCAAGTCGGCTAGCTTCTACCCCGTCAATATGTTTAGTGAAGTAAAAACGATTGCTAAAGGGGCTCCTGAAGGGCGCTATTGTGAACTTGATGTCGTTCCAGGTGAATTAAATCGCTACACGTTGACAGGCTGCTTATCTCAACGTAGTGAACCATTACCTCTTGCTTTTGCGGTACAAAATGGTGCCAGCTATTCAGGTTCGATTGTTAAAAACGAATTACTCAATGCAGGTATTGAAATTACAGGCCATGTGAAGAAACGCACCTTCCCAACGGCTCAATCACAGGTGTTGGTCAAAACAGAATCGAAGCCATTACATGACTTACTGAAAGTTATGTTGAAAAAATCTGACAACATGATCGCAGACACTGTTTTTAGAACTATCGGCCGAGATTATTATGGCGTACCGGGCACATGGCGCTCTGGATCCGATGCAGTGCGGCAAGTTTTGAAACAAAAAGCAGGAATTGATTTGGCGAATACCGTGATGGTCGACGGTTCAGGTTTATCTCGTCATAACCTCATTACCCCCGCAACCATGATGGAAGTATTGCAGTTTATCGCCAAAAACGATCAGCAGCTTGACTTTATTTCGATGCTTCCTCTTGCTGGCCATGACGGAACATTACGCTATCGTGGTGGTTTAGATGAAGCCGGTGTTAATGGCAAGGTCTCTGCTAAAACTGGTGCGCTACAAGGCGTGTATAACCTAGCAGGCTTTATCACAACAGCAAGTGGCCAACGTGTTGCTTTTGTGCAATATATTTCAGCCTATGCCGTACCTCAAAATCAACAACGGACCCGACGAGCGCCATTAGTACGTTTTGAAAGTAGGCTATATAAAGATCTTTATCAAAAGAATTGATCGTTTAAGGCTATTCAAACAACAAAAAGCTCACATGGTGGGCTCAGACTGATAACGAGCCCCCTATTTTTAGTATGGGGGCTTTTTATTTCAGCGATCGTAGGTCACAATCAAATCATCTTTGCGCTATCTCAACAGTGAATAAGCACTTTCTTTAAACCTCTTTTGAGTGCATTCATTGTTATTTTTCGACTAAATGTATTCCTAAGCCACGTGTCTTAAAAATGCATAAAATACCATATACCACTAAAGCGTTACCTCTAAATAGCTAACCGAGGTAATTTCCCTGCTAAATTAGAATGATTTTATTTAACGCATTGATTTAAAAAATAAATAAAATTAAACCTATTAATACTTAGGTATCAAAAGCCCGCTTAGCTTAAAAAGCAAACAAATGTTTGCTTGACGCAGATCATGACTTATCAACAATTCTAATCGTACAAAGGTGCCAATTTAACCGTTAATCGAGGTTGTTATGGCACTCACTCAACACCCAGAAAAAATGCGTAAAGGGGTGATCGAAAATTGGGATCCTGAAAATAATGCTTTTTGGGAAAAGACTGGTCAAAAGATCGCTTCACGCAATTTATGGATTTCTGTTCCTTGTTTACTCTTATCATTCTGTGTATGGATGCTTTTTAGTGCTGTTGCAATAAATTTAAACAAAGTAGGTTTTAACTTTACCACCGACCAGTTGTTTATGTTGACTGCACTGCCTTCTGTTTCTGGTGCAATTTTACGGGTTCCTTACTCATTCGTTATCCCTATTTTTGGTGGCCGTCGCTGGACAGCAATCAGTACTGTATTTCTGATCATTCCTTGTGTTTGGCTCGGTTTTGCTGTGCAAGACACCACAACCTCTTACTCAACTTTTATTGTGATTTCACTATTATGCGGTTTCGCAGGTGCGAACTTTGCTTCAAGTATGGCCAATATCAGCTTTTTCTTCCCTAAAGCACGCCAAGGCGGTGCATTAGGGTTAAATGGCGGGTTAGGCAACCTTGGCGTTAGTGTCATGCAATTAGTTGCACCATTAGTCATTAGTGCTGGCGTTTTTGCTATGTTTAGTGGCCCCGGTGTTGTTCAACCAGATGGTTCACGTTTATGGCTAGAAAATGCAGCGTGGATTTGGGTGCCTTTCTTACTTATCCTAACATTTGCCGCATGGTTTGGTATGAACGACCTTGCTGCTAACAAAGCCTCTTTAAGGCAGCAACTGCCTGTTTTAAAACGTGGCCACCTTTGGTTGTTAAGTATTTTATATCTCTGTTCTTTTGGCTCATTTATCGGTTTTTCAGCGGGTTTTGCGATGTTATCTAAAACCCAATTTCCAGATATCGTTATCTTACATTATGCATTCTTTGGCCCTTTATTAGGCGCCTTAGCTCGCCCCGTGGGTGGGATATTGTCTGATAAATTTGGCGGTATTAGAGTCACGCTGATTAACTTCATTATTATGGCGATTTTCTCAGCCCTTCTCTTTTTAACACTACCTGAAAATGATGCTGGTGGCTCATTTATCGCGTTCTATGGCGTCTTCATGGTGTTGTTTTTAACAGCCGGTTTAGGTAGTGGTTCGACATTCCAAATGATTGCTGTGGTGTTTAGAAAAATCACCATTGATCGTATGAAAGCACAAGGCGCCTCCGATGAAGCCGCTCAAAAAGAAGCGGTCACTGAAAGCGCTGCTGCACTTGGCTTTATCTCTGCAATTGGTGCCATCGGTGGCTTTTTTATTCCTAAAGCCTTCGGTACATCGCTAGCTATGACTGGCTCGCCTGCCGGTGCAATGAAAATCTTTGTTCTATTTTATATCACTTGCGTCTTGATCACTTGGTTGGTCTATGGACGTAAACACAATAAACAATAATGACGAATTATACGCAATGTGAGAGCGCTCACGCGCATTGGGAGAGTATCTGATGAGTAAGTTTCTCGATAGATTCCGCTATTTTAAGCAGCTTGGTGATACCTTTTCAGAGGATCATGGCCAAGAGCTGAATGTTAACCGTGACTGGGAAGATGGTTACCGTAGTCGTTGGCAACACGACAAAATTGTCCGCTCTACTCATGGTGTCAACTGTACTGGCTCTTGCAGCTGGAAAATTTATGTCAAAAATGGGCTAGTGACATGGGAAACTCAGCAAACTGACTATCCACGTACACGCCCTGATTTACCGGATCATGAACCACGTGGTTGTCCTCGTGGTGCCAGTTATTCATGGTATTTATATAGTGCGAACCGCGTTAAATACCCGATGGTACGTAAGCGTCTGATTAAATTATGGCGTGAAGCAAAGGCACAATATAGCGATCCTGTTGATGCTTGGGCTTCAATTGTCAGTTCACCAGAAAAAACAAAAAGCTATAAACAAGCGCGTGGGCGTGGTGGATTCGTACGTTCATCATGGTCTGAAGTAAATGAAATCATTGCTGCTTCTAACGTGTTTACTGCAAAAGAATTTGGTCCTGATCGTATTATCGGTTTTTCCCCCATTCCAGCGATGTCAATGGTCTCATACGCCGCAGGAGCGCGCTATTTATCTCTTATTGGTGGTGCATGTTTAAGTTTCTATGATTGGTATTGTGATTTACCGCCAGCATCGCCAATGACTTGGGGAGAGCAAACAGACGTTCCTGAATCAGCCGACTGGTATAACTCTTCTTATCTGATTGCGTGGGGCTCTAACGTACCGCAAACACGAACCCCTGATGCCCACTTTTTTACCGAAGTTCGTTATAAAGGCACTAAAACCGTCGCGGTCACCCCCGATTACGCAGAAATTGCGAAACTTTGTGACCAATGGTTAAACCCAAAACAAGGCACTGATAGTGCAATGGCTATGGCGATGGGACACGTTATTCTTAACGAATTCCATGTTCAACGCCAAGCTGAATATTTTAGTAACTATGTGCGTACATACACTGATATGCCAATGTTGGTGATGTTAGACAAACACGATTCTGGCAAGTTAGTGGCGGGTCGTATGTTGCGCGCTGCGGATCTAGTCAACAATCTTGATCAAGAGAAAAATCCTGAATGGAAAACCATTGCCATTGATGAAAAAACACAGCAATTGGTTGTGCCTCAAGGCTCAATGGGTTTTCGTTGGGAAGGTGCCGCTAAATGGAATCTTGAACCTAAAGACGGCAAAACTGGCGAAGAGATCATCTTACAATTGGGGCTTTTAAATAACCATGATGATGTTGTAGACGTTGCATTCCCTTACTTTGGTGGGATCAAAAGTGAGTACTTTGAAGGTGTTGCCCTTGATGATGTGATAGTTCATAAGCTTCCAGCTAAACGCATTACACTTGCGAATGGCGAAGAAAAATACGTGACAACTGTTTATGATTTATTATTAGCTAACTATGGTGTTGATCGCGGTTTAAATGATGAAAACTGCGCCTCAAATTATGATGAAATCAAAGCATACTCACCCGCATGGGCTGAGAAAGTCACAGGGGTAAACCGCCAAGATATTATTCGTATTGCGCGTGAATTTGCTGATAATGCAGAAAAAACACATGGTCGCTCAATGGTAATTGTCGGTGCAGGTATTAACCATTGGTATCACATGGATATGACCTATCGTGGCATTATCAATATGCTGATTTTCTGCGGTTGTGTCGGTCAAAGTGGTGGTGGCTGGGCACACTATGTTGGACAAGAAAAACTGCGTCCACAAACCGGTTGGTTGCCATTAGCCTTTGGCCTTGATTGGCAACGCCCTCCTCGTCATATGAACAGTACATCATTTTTCTATAACCACTCAAGTCAGTGGCGTTATGAAACGGTGTCGCCAACAGAGTTATTATCGCCATTAGCCGATAAATCACGCTTTAGCGGTAGTTTGATTGATATGAATGTGCGTTCAGAACGCATGGGATGGCTGCCATCAGCTCCTCAATTAAATGTCAATCCTCTGACTATTGCCCAAAAAGCACAAGAAGCGGGGATCAGTGCAGCTGACTACACTGTTAATGCATTAAAATCAGGTGAAATTCGCTTTGCATCAGAGCAACCTGATAACCCTCAAAACTTCCCTCGCAATTTATTTATCTGGCGTTCTAACCTATTAGGCTCGGCTGGTAAAGGGCATGAATATTTATTGAAATATCTGTTGGGCACAGAGAACGGCTTACAAGGGAAAGATTTAGGTGAACAAGGCCAAGTCAAACCACAAGAGGTCGAATGGCAAGATAACGGCGGCGAAGGTAAAGTTGATTTAGTGGTGACATTAGATTTCCGTATGTCGAGCACCTGCTTATTCTCCGATATCGTTTTACCAACCGCAACTTGGTATGAAAAAGATGATATGAATACCTCGGATATGCATCCCTTTATTCATCCATTAACGGCTGCGGTTGATCCTGCTTGGGAATCTAAAACGGACTGGGAGATTTATAAAGGCATCGCTAAAACCTTCTCTAAACTTTGCGTTGGTCATTTAGGTGTCGAAACTGACTTGGTGACATTACCGATCCAGCATGACTCTGCGGCTGAAATGGCACAACCTTTTGATGTGAAAGATTGGAAAAAAGGTGAATGTGATCTTATTCCAGGGAAAACAGCACCGCACCTTATTTCAGTAGAGCGTGATTACCCGAACACCTATGCCCGATTTACGTCATTAGGACCTCTCATGGATAAACTGGGCAATGGTGGTAAAGGGATCAGCTGGAATACACAAACAGAAGTCGATTTCCTGAAAAAACTCAATCGTGTTCGTCATGACGGTACAGCAAAAGGACGCCCTGTCATTGAGACCGCAATTGATGCGGCAGAAGTTATTCTCTCTTTAGCGCCTGAAACTAACGGTCAAGTGGCGGTAAAAGCATGGGATGCACTGAGTAAAGTCACAGGACGTGACCACACTCATTTAGCAACAGTCAAAGAAGATGAAAAAATTCGTTTCCGCGATATCGTTGCTCAGCCTCGTAAGATCATTTCAAGCCCAACATGGTCGGGTCTTGAAGATGAACATGTTTCTTATAATGCCTGCTATACCAACGTTCACGAGATGATCCCTTGGCGTACTTTGAGTGGCCGTCAACAGCTATATCAAGATCACGAGTGGATGCGTGCTTATGGCGAAAGTTTAGTGGTTTATCGCCCACCAATTGATACTAAAGCTATTGATGCAGTTAAAGGTAAGAAACCTAATGGTTTCCCTGAAAAAGCACTCAATTTCCTTACTCCTCACCAGAAATGGGGGATCCACTCAACCTATAGCGATAACTTACTCATGTTAACGCTAGGCCGTGGAGGGCCTGTGGTGTGGTTAAGTGAAGATGATGCCAAAGAGATGGGAATTAGCGATAACGATTGGGTTGAAGCCTATAACAGTAATGGGGCACTGACTGCGAGAGCGATTGTCAGTCAACGTATTCCAGACGGCATGATTTATATGTATCACGCACAAGAGCGTCAAATTAACCTGCCGGGCTCTGAAATCACAGGAATGCGTGGTGGTATTCATAACTCAGTGACCCGTGTTTGCCCTAAACCAACGCATATGATTGGTGGATACGCTCAGCTAGCTTATAGCTTTAACTACTACGGTACTGTGGGCTCTAACCGTGATGAGTTTGTTGTTGTGCGTAAAATGAAACGGGTTGATTGGCTCGATGGTGAAGGGGATGCTTATCAACAAACCCTGAATGGACAGGAGAAGGCATAATGAAAATTCGTTCACAAGTCGGCATGGTACTGAACCTCGACAAATGTATCGGCTGTCATACCTGTTCAGTGACCTGTAAAAATGTTTGGACTAGTCGCGAAGGTGTTGAATATGCATGGTTCAATAACGTTGAAACAAAGCCGGGTATAGGCTATCCGCAAAACTGGGAAGATCAAGAAAAGTGGAAAGGCGGCTGGATCAAAAATATTAAAGGTAAGTTAGTACCAAGAATGGGGAACCGTGTTGGTCTATTATCTAAAATTTTTGCTAACCCAGATGTACCGGCCTTAGACGATTACTATGAGCCCTTTGATTATGACTATGAACATTTAAAAAATGCTCCTGAAGGCTCTTTACCAACAGCTCGCCCTCGTTCGTTGATCACCGGTCAGCGTATGACGAAAATCGAAAATGGGCCAAATTGGGAAGATGATTTAGGGGGGGAATTTAGTAAACGTGCAGCAGATAAAAACTTCGCCCATATGCAAAAAGAAATGTATGGGCAGTTTGAAAATACATTCATGATGTATTTACCACGTTTATGTGAACACTGCTTAAACCCTGCTTGTGTTGCAACCTGCCCAAGTGGTGCAATTTATAAACGCGCCGAAGATGGCATTGTATTGATAGATCAAGATAAATGCCGTGGTTGGCGCATGTGTTTAACCGGATGCCCATACAAAAAAATCTACTTTAACTGGAAAAGTGGTAAGTCAGAAAAATGTATTTTCTGCTATCCACGCATTGAAGCAGGTCAACCAACCTTGTGTTCTGAAACCTGTGTGGGGCGTATTCGTTATCTAGGTGTGATGCTGTATGACGCTGATAAAATCTCACAAGCAGCTAGTGCTGATAACGAAACAGATCTCTATCAAAGCCAATTAGATATCTTCTTAGATCCTTTCGATCCTGAAGTAATTAAAGCAGCAGAAGAGCAAGGTATTCCACTCAGTGTAATTGATGCCGCACAGCGTTCGCCTGTCTATAAAATGGCGGTGGATTGGAAGTTGGCTTTACCATTACACCCTGAATATCGCACTTTACCCATGGTGTGGTATGTACCACCTCTATCGCCAATCCAATCAGCAGCAGATGCAGGTGTATTACCACATACTGGTGTGCTACCTGATGTAGAAAGTTTACGAATTCCTGTTCAGTATTTAGCAAACTTACTGACTGCCGGTGATACGGCTCCTGTTTTATTAGCCTTAAAACGCATGTTAGCAATGCGTCATTACAAACGCGCTGAAACCGTTGAAGGAAAAACAGATCTAAGCGCATTAGAGCAAGTTGGATTAACCGAAGCACAGGCGCAAGAGATGTATCGCTATCTGGCCATCGCTAATTATGAAGATCGCTTTGTGATCCCATCAAGCCACCGTGAATTAGCCAGAGAAGCCTTCCCTGAGCGGAATGGCTGTGGTTTTAGCTTTGGTGATGGTTGTCATGGTAGCGATAGCAAATTTAATCTGTTTAATAGTCATCGTATTGATGCCATTGATATCACATCAAAAACACCTCAAGACCAACGCCGTTCAGAGGAGAAAATATAATGATCGCTCTGAAAGTTATTTCTCATCTCTTAGATTATCCCACTCAGGAGCTGTGGGATAACCGAAGTGAACTTATTGATGCATTACAGGAAGCTGATGAACTTCCTGTAACTCAAGTTGCGAAATTAATGGCCTTTATTCACCGATTAACACAACAAGAGTTATTAGATGCGCAATCTCACTACAGTGAACTTTTTGATCGAGGTAGAGCAAGATCGTTATTGTTATTTGAGCACGTTCATGGTGAATCTCGCTCCCGAGGTCAGGCAATGGTTGATCTGTTAAATCAATATCAACAAGCTGGGATCACGTTAAGCAGTCGTGAGCTTCCCGACTATTTACCGACTTATCTTGAGTATTTAACACTGCTATCTACCACTGAATGCATTGAAGGATTAAATAACATTGCCCCTATTTTGGCCCTGTTGGCTGAGCGTTTAAAACAACGAGGTAGTGATTATCATGCACTGTTTGATGTGTTGCTTTGTCTCTCACAAAGTGAATTAGATGCATCACAATTGGCCGCTCAGGTAGAGAAAGAGCCTTTAGATGATACTCCTGCTGCATTAGATGCTGTATGGGAAGAAGAGCAAGTGACCTTTCTTGGAGAAGGTGCTCAATGTGGCAATAACAAAATTAGCCAACATCAGCGTCGCTTTGCACAAGAGACCAAAGTTCAATATTTCAACGTGGGGAATTCGTTGGGTACGGGAGCACAAAAATGAATTACATCAATATGTTATTTTTTGATATCTATCCCTATATTGCCGGTGCTGTTTTTATTATCGGTAGTTGGTTACGTTACGACTATGGTCAATATACGTGGCGTGCCGGTTCTAGCCAGATGTTAGACAAAAAAAACATGCGACTTGCTTCTAACTTGTTTCATATCGGGATCATCGGCGTTTTTGTAGGTCACTTTTTGGGCATGTTAACGCCACATTGGATGTATGAATCTTTCTTGCCCATTGAATATAAGCAGATCATGGCCATGGTCGGGGGCGGTACTTGTGGAGTATTAATGTTAATCGGTGGTGTGATGCTATTAAAACGTCGTTTAACCAATCCACGAATTAGAGCGACATCTTCATTTGGTGACATTATGATTTTAACGCTTTTAGTTATTCAGGTTGCGTTAGGTCTGCTCACGATCCCATTCTCTGCTCAACATATGGATGGCAGTGAAATGATGAAGCTAGTTGCTTGGGCACAATCAATTGTGACATTCCATGGCGGTGCTTCAGCAAACCTTGAAGGTGTTGCATGGGTATTTAAATTACACATTTTCTTAGGAATGACAATTTTCTTACTGTTCCCGTTCTGCCGGTTAGTCCATATCTGGAGCGTACCAATTGAGTATTTAACTCGTCGATATCAAATTGTCCGTAATCGCCATTAATGAATGCTCGCCTAATAGCTATTGAGAAACCTTTAACTCCCCCGTCCGCGGGGGTTTTATCTCTTTTTGTTAATAAAATATCAATACATTTTTGAATGGTTAGAATAATAAGCTTTAGATCCATTGAAGCATGACGGATCCTATATGATGATATCGACTTTACCAATCAGATGATCTTCGCAAAGCCACTTGCTTCGAACTGATACTGCTGAGGTAAGCGTTTTTTTAACGCATCGGTTAGATGCACTATTTATACTAGCTTAGCTAGATAAAAGCCCTAACTAAAAAGCTAGGGCTTTGTCCGCAATCTGAGTCCCATCTGATGGGAGTTTAGATCGTTCGATTACTTTTGATAGATGATTTCAACGCCTTCGTCGTCTTCATCATCCCAGTCGTCATCCCAATCATCGTCGAGATCTTCTGCACCTTCGAGCTGCTCTTTATGATAGTCATCCCACATAAATTCAACTTTTTCAGGTTGTTTCTCGTCTTCTGTCACTGCCATATCACGAGGTTGAGTTTCCATAAACTCCATAATGTCCCAGCACAGCGCTTTGACACCTTCGTGATTTACCGCAGAGATCATATAGTATTTATCTTCCCAGCCCATTGCTTTAGCAATTTCAGCCGCACGTATAGCAGACTCTTCAGCGCCGAGAATATCCACTTTATTAAAGACTAACCAACGTGGTTTCTCTGCAAGTTTTTCGCTGTATTTTTCAAGTTCGCTAACAATGATCTTGGCGTTTTCAACAGGATCAGACTCGTCAATTGGGCAAATGTCGATCAGGTGCAATAACACCCGACAGCGCTCTAAGTGTTTAAGGAAACGGATCCCTAAACCTGCACCTTCTGCGGCCCCTTCAATCAAACCAGGGATATCTGCAACCACAAAGCTTTTTTCGTTATCCATACGTACCACGCCTAAGCTAGGCACAAGTGTTGTAAATGGATAATCGGCAACCTTTGGTTTTGCTGCTGATACTGAGCGAATAAAGGTAGATTTGCCTGCATTAGGCATTCCCAACATCCCTACATCAGCTAATAGCATCAGTTCTAGCATCAAATCGCGCGTTTCACCTGGCGTACCCATGGTACGTTGACGTGGAGCACGGTTGACAGAGGATTTAAAACGAGTATTACCTAAACCGTGAAAACCACCTTTAGCAACCATATGACGCTGTTCGTGACGCGTCATATCTCCAAGTATCTCTCCAGTACCTAAATCGCGTACACGCGTTCCTACAGGTACTTTAATCGTGATATCTTGACCACGCTTACCTGTACATTCACGACTTTGGCCGTTCTGACCGCGCTCAGCACGGAAAGACTTTTCAAAACGGTAATCGATTAGCGTATTGAGGTTCTCATCTGCTTGTAAGTAGACGTCACCGCCGTCACCGCCGTCACCGCCGTCAGGCCCGCCTTTTGGAATGTATTTTTCACGACGGAAGCTGACACAACCATTGCCACCATCTCCCGCCACAACCAATATTTTGGCTTCATCAACAAATTTCATAATTCTTTCTCCGTTTGATAGCCATATTATAGTGCTGGATGGCTGTATTACCCAGAGATGGCGTATTTTGAATATAAAAAGCCCCGCAAAAAGTTTTTGCAGGGCTTTAATTCGAATTAAAAGTCAGAAAACTTATTCAGCTTCGATGCTGATAAATTTACGATTGTTAGGACCTTTAACTTCAAATTTAACTTTACCGTCCGCTAAAGCGTACAGAGTGTGGTCACGGCCACAACCTACGTTGTTACCTGCGTGGAACTTAGTACCACGTTGACGAACGATGATGCTACCTGCTAATACAGCTTCACCACCAAAACGTTTTACACCCAGACGTTTTGCTTCTGAATCGCGACCGTTACGAGTCGAGCCGCCAGCCTTTTTGTGTGCCATTAATCTGCTCTCCTAAATCTTAAGCGATGCCAGTGATCTTAACATCAGTGAACCACTGACGGTGACCCTGTTGTTTACGGCTGTGTTTACGACGACGGAACTTAACGATTTTAACTTTATCGCCACGACCGTGAGCAACCACTTCCGCTTTAACTTTAACGCCTTCAACGACAGGAGCGCCGATTTTGATATCGTCGCCGTTAGCAACCATCAGAACGTGATCAAATTCAACAGTTTCACCTGTTGCGATGTCCAGCTTCTCTAGGCGGACAGTTTGACCTTCGCTAACTCGGTGTTGTTTACCACCACTTTGGAAAACCGCGTACATATTAACTCCGCTTTCCGCGTACCCGCTAAAAAAATTTAATGCAAGAGCACGCTATAAAATATTCACAATAGGGCGCGAATTCTACGCAAAAAAGCATCGAAACACAAGCCAATAATGCAGTTAGATCACAAAAAAACCGACTTTTTTATTCGATGCGCTAACTAACCCTTAATTTATGATGAATAACTCGAATTGTTACTTATTTAAACATTTTTTGCATTACAACTAATTATCTTAGAAATATTAATGTTATGCTTACAAGATAACTGTTCCAATGGCAGCACCCTTTTTATGAGTTGGTAGCGGCTAAAATTTAATAATATGAATAAATTACAATGAATTTAGAATCTATTGTTGAACTGACTAGCGAGGATATGTCAGCGGTAAACGAAGCGATCCTCAGTCAATTGAATTCAGACGTTGCGCTAATTAACCAGCTTGGTTATTACATTGTTAGCGGCGGCGGAAAAAGGATCCGCCCGATGATCGCAGTATTGGCTGGACGATCCCTCGGCTATTCAGGGCATAAACATATCCAAGTTGCAGCATTGATTGAATTTATCCATACCGCAACATTATTGCATGACGATGTGGTTGATGAATCTGATATGCGGCGGGGTAAACAAACGGCGAATGCTGTCTTTGGAAATGCAGCTAGCGTTCTTGTCGGAGACTTTATTTATACACGATCCTTTCAAATGATGACGGATCTTGATTCAATGCGTGTATTAAAGCTAATGTCCGAAGCGACTAACGTGATCGCTGAAGGTGAAGTTTTACAGCTGATGAACTGCAACGATCCGAATATTACTGAAGATAACTATATGCAGGTGATCTACAGTAAAACAGCACGTTTATTTGAAGCTGCTGCTCATGCTTCTGCTATTTTAGCATCGGCAACGCCCGAACAAGAAAAAGCACTCCAAGACTACGGTCGCTATCTCGGCACTGCATTTCAATTAATCGATGATTTACTCGATTATGATGCAGATAACACTCAGTTAGGGAAAAATACGGGCGACGATCTTGATGAAGGAAAACCAACGCTTCCTCTTCTCCATGCCATGAATAATGGTACTGAAGAAGAATCAGCAATGATCCGCCAAGCAATTGAACAAGGTAATGGCCGCCACCTGTTAGAAGCCGTGCTTGCAACCATGAAACGTTGTGGTTCTCTTGAATATACCTATGCTCGGGCACAACAAGAATCACAAAAAGCCATTGATGCTTTGAGTATCATTGATGATTCAATATACAAAGATGCGCTTATCAGCCTCGCCGAAGTCGCTATTTCACGTCACTCGTAGCCTAAACGAGTGTGAGTTGAAGGGGGAATGAACCTATTCTTCCCCTTTTTCTTCTTTATCTATCTGAACCAATAATGATGACAAACCGTAACGCAGAATATATTTAACCACTTTATCTCGTTCGGTTTCTGTAAGCTGGTAATACGCTTCTGTCCAGATTTGAGAGCCATCCATTCTATGGCTTTGATAGCCAACAGTAGGTTCAGCAAGACTCAATTGGTTCTGTATTTCCCCTGGCAAGCTATCGAGATAATATTCTACCGCTTTACCTTGTACACCACGCTTACGACGATTTTTCCACCCTTCTCTTCTTGCCATTAAATTGATGCCTTGAGGAGAGGTAGGTAAGCCTTCTAAACCTGCTAATTCTTTCGCAGTGAACCACATTTTTTTCATATTATCTCTTTCGAACTTATATTATGAAATCTGCCGTTGAGGCTGTTATATCTAACGGTTATTAACCAAGAATAATGTTCTGTTATATAGATATTCTTCATTAATTACCTTCAATTCATTTTTCAGGTAAATTATTTTTTATTAATTAAATCCACTAATGCGATTACGCCTTCACGCATAATAAATGCCAATATCTTACCGCGCTCTGCTGTTGAAAGTTGGTTGTAAATCTCTTGCCAAATAAATGCACTGTCATGGTGTTTTACTTGATATGGCATAGGTGCTTCATAAACAGAAGCGGGCTCAAATAAGCCTTCTGGTAGGCTATTTATATGATATTCCAATGCTTTACCTTGAATACCTCGCCGCTTACGGCATAGCCAATTTTCTCTACGCGCCATTGCATTAATACCTTGAGTCGTCATTGGTAATCCCTTTAAACCGACTAACTCTTTCGCTGTTAACCATTCTTTTTGCATGCCTGACCCTCCTAGTCACGATGTACAATTTAATAATAATTGCTGAAAAATGTTTTTATTTTCTCAATAACCTTATTCTCTTTTGTTTTATGAAAATTAATTATTAGTTAGTTTATGAGTTATACATGTAAAATGTATTTTAATTTCTTTTAATAACAATAAATTGGCTGAAAATTCACTGGCAGTTCTCTTTTTTCTCTTTATGTTGCTTCTATATTACAAATACTTTTAACTATAATCGTTAATATGCCAATTTTTATAAATAACTAAAAATAGTTAGTTTTTGTTTTCAATATCTTATATTAGCTCACAAATATAAATGCTAAATCTTTCTCATATTTCACAAAAATAGAATACCTTTCATAAAACTGAATTTTCAGAAAAAATTAGAAATATTTTTGGGAAATTTCTGTTATTTTATTTCCAATAACAGGACGATTGCAGTGAATGTATCACAATCTTCTGTTAGATGTACCACTAACTCTACATGATTCTGAGTAAAAAAAGGACTAAAAAATGATTTTACGGAAATCGGATTGGCACCCAGCAGATATTATTGCGGCTTTACGTAAGCGAGGCACAACTTTAGCCGCGATTTCTCGCCATGCGGGACTGAGTTCATCAACACTTGCTAATGCATTATCTCGTCCATGGCCAAAAGGTGAATGGATTATTGCTAATTTCCTCGAGATCCATCCCTCTGAAATATGGCCAAGTCGCTATTTCAATCCAGTTACAGGTGAATTGTTGGAAAGAAAAGTAAGAGATAAGCCACAGTTACAGAGTTGAAAGAACATAAAAAAACCGCTGTTCGACAGTCAATGTCAAATCAGCGGTTTTCATCAAACAATGATGAGGCGATTAACAGTAATTAACCGTTAATGAATTTCTCACCAAGCTCGATATCTTTTTTCAGTACTTCTAGCATCTCTTTCAGTGCTTTTTGTTCAAAGTCACTCAACTTACCGAAAGAGATATGCTCTTCAATACCATTTTTACCTAAGCGAACTGGTTGAGCGAAGAAGCGTGCATGTTCACCATCACCTTCTGTGTAAACACACTCAATCACATTAGGTTCACCTTGCAGACCACGGATCAGGGATAAACCAAGACGTGCAGCTGCTTGGCCCATAGACAGCGTTGCAGATCCGCCACCCGCTTTTGCTTCAACAACCTCGGTACCCGCATTTTGAATACGCTTAGTTAATGCAGCGACTTCTTCATCAGTGAAGTTCACACCAGGGATTTGAGATAATAAAGGTAGGATAGTCACGCCAGAGTGCCCGCCGATAACTGGCACTTCGATCTCGTGAGTTTTTTTGCCTTTCAGTTCAGCAACGAAAGTATTAGAACGAATAATATCCAGTGTTGTCACACCAAATAGACGGTTTTTGTCATATACACCTGCTTTTTTCAGTACTTCAGCAGCGATAGCAACCGTGGTGTTAACTGGGTTAGTGATAATACCGATCAATGCTTTCGGGCAAGTCACCGCAATTTGTTGCACTAAATTACGAACGATACCTGCGTTAACATTAAATAGATCTGAACGATCCATACCTGGCTTACGTGCAACACCTGCCGAGATCAGAACAACATCAGCACCTTCTAGCGCTGGAGTTGCATCTTCACCTGAGAAACCAACAACTTTAACGTCGGTAGGAATGTGGCTAAGGTCTGCGGCGACACCTGGAGTTACTGGTGCGATGTCGTAGAGAGAGAGTTCTGAACCTGCTGGGAGCTGATTTTTAAGAAGAAGGGCCAAAGCCTGACCGATACCACCTGCTGCACCGAGAACTGCAACTTTCATTCTGAAACTCCTTTATTTGTACTTTAAAAAGTATATGAATTCATCTTGTTATGTATTTAGTACATTACCGATAAAAAACAATTCATTAACAGATGCTGAAACATATTAACGCAAATAATTTTTCACATTGATTCTGTCTATTCTAAACAAAATCCTTATCTGTTAATGAGATAACGGGCACTTTTTTAACAAATAGTTTTTATCACTATTGATTTTTGCATAATAAACTGTTTTTACTGCTAATCATGACTTACTTCACAAAGTGATTAACAAAAAATTTACACCTTTTATTAGCAAATTGCATTATCTCTCTATGCGATCAGCCAAATTTTCTCACTAAAATAGGTAACTACTTAAAATAAATTACTATTTTGTTCATTTAATTCATCGCAAATTCAGTATATAAAATCATCATCACGCAATTTTGTTGCATAAAAATTCACATTTACGGATAATGCAACTCAATTTATTGTCAAAGGATGGGTTAATTATGCGTACACCGTCTAAACAAGAAGACTTGGTTAAGGCTTTTAAAGCCCTACTTAAAGAAGAGAAATTTAGTTCTCAGGCAGAGATAGTGATCGCGCTGCAAGAACAAGGGTTTGAAAATATCAACCAATCTAAAATTTCCAGAATGCTAACAAAGTTCGGTGCTGTGCGCACTCGTAACGCAAAAATGGAAATGGTCTATTGCTTACCAACGGAGCCGGGCGTACCGACTGCCACTAGCCCATTAAAAAATCTTGTTCTTGATATCGACTATAACCACTCTGTGGTTGTGATTAGAACGAGTCCAGGCGCAGCACAACTTATCGCCCGTTTATTAGATTCTTTAGGCAAAGCAGAGGGGATTTTAGGAAGTATCGCGGGTGACGATACCATTTTTTCAACCCCTGCCAATAACTTCACTACAAAAGAGCTTTACGAAGCGATTCTCACTCTGTTTGATCAAGAGCTTTAATAAAAATACTCTTACAGGCGGGAGCTTCTCGCCTCTTCACTTGGATATTTTGTTGCTGACCTGTCTTTATATAGCCGGTTTATTAGCAATAGCAATGAAAAGGCAGCCTAAGCTGCCAATATATTCGTTATACTTCTAACCGTAGTGTCGTTGGCTGCACTTCAATTAGTTAGAATATAGTTTAATGAGAAAGCATTACTCTTCGTGAGCAGATTCGGCTTTCTTTTTTAGTTCTGCCAATAAATTACTATGGATCCCACCAAAGCCACCATTGCTCATGACTAAAATATGATCACCTGGCTGTGCCGTTTCGATCACCATATTAGTCAATGTTTCAATATCAGAGCTCCAGCGCGCAGGTTGAACACAATTTTCTGCAATATCAGTGACCATCCAAGGAATATTAGGCGGTTGGAACAAGAACACTTCATCAGCACGCCCAAGCGCTGGCGCGATATCATTTTTGTTGATCCCCATCTTCATGGTATTAGAGCGAGGTTCCAGTACTGCAATAATACGCGAAGTACCACCAACTTTGCTGCGTAATGCCTCTAAAGTCGCTAAAATCGCCGTTGGGTGATGCGCAAAATCATCATAAACACTGACATCATTTTCAACACCACGTAATTCTAAGCGACGGCGGGCATTGATAAATTTATCCAATGCTCGGCAAGCTTCTTCAGCGGGAACACCAACATGATGCGCGGCGGCAATCGCCATTAACCCATTATGAATATTGTGATTACCCACTTGCGACCAGTTTACTTCACCCACTTTTTTAGTTTGGTAGAAAACTTCAAATTGGCTGCCATCATGGTTTAATTTACGTGCTTGCCACTCACCATGTTCACCAACAAATTCTTGTTCGCTCCAGCACCCCATCCCCATTACTTGCTTTAAGTTCGAATCATTATCAGGCATAAAAATTTTGCCACTACTTGGTACAATGCGAACTAAGTGATGGAATTGCTTTTGGATTGCTTCAAGGTCATCAAAAATATCTGCATGGTCGAATTCGAGATTATTGAGCACCAATGTTCTTGGGCTGTAATGCACAAATTTCGAGCGTTTATCGAAAAATGCACAATCATATTCATCAGCTTCTATCACAAAAAATGGGCTTTCTCCCAATTGTGCGGAAACCTCAAAATTTCCTGGTACACCACCAATTAAAAACCCTGGTTTGTAGCCACAATCTTCTAAAATCCACGCTAACATACCCGCGGTTGTGGTTTTACCATGAGTGCCCGCAACGGCAAGCACCCAACGCTCAGGCAGCACATGATCATGTAGCCATTGAGGGCCAGAAGTATAAGTTAAACCTTTTTCTAATACAGCTTCTACGCATGGATTACCGCGGGTCATTGCATTGCCAATAACCACCATATCAGGAGTGGGTTCGAGCTGACTAGGATCATAACCTTGAATTAGTTCAATACCTTGTTTTTCGAGCAGCGTACTCATAGGAGGGTACACGTTTGCATCAGAGCCCGTGACTTTATGACCAAGTGAACGAGCCAGTATTGCCAAGCTTCCCATAAACGTACCGCAAATACCCAAAATATGTATGTGCATTATTTTCCATCCAATAGCATGAGGTTTGTCACTATTCTACCCATCAAATACAGGTTTATAAATGCATTAACCTATGAATCTTTTTTTAATTTAGATAAACTCCACGCGCAGGGTAAGGTACAATCCCTCCCTGCAAACCTCTGTCAATTATATTCAGGACCTTCGTCATGAAAACATTAGGCGAATTCATCGTCGATAAGCAACAAGATTTTCCTCATGCAACAGGAGAGCTGACGGCGTTACTGTCAGCGATTAAACTGGGCGCTAAAATTATCCATCGTGATATTAATAAAGCTGGACTGGTAGACATTCTTGGCACGAGCGGTGTTTCGAATGTTCAAGGTGAAGTCCAAATGAAGCTTGACCTGTATGCAAATGAAAAACTGAAAGCGGCTTTGAAAGCACGCGGAGAAGTTGCCGGTATTGCCTCTGAAGAAGAAGACGAAATTGTCATTTTCGAAGGTGACCGTGCAGAAAACGCGAAATACGTCGTTTTAATGGATCCACTGGATGGTTCTTCAAATATCGATGTAAACGTTTCCGTCGGCACAATCTTCTCAATTTACCATCGTATAACTCCAATTGGCCAACCTGTGACTGAAGCTGATTTCTTGCAGCCAGGCCATCGTCAAGTCGCCGCTGGCTATGTTGTTTATGGCTCATCAACCATGCTAGTTTATACTACGGGTTGTGGCGTGCATGCCTTCACTTATGATCCATCTCTTGGCGTATTCTGCCTATCTCATGAGAAAGTCATGTTTCCAGCAGAAGGAAAAATGTATTCAATCAACGAAGGTAACTATATCAAGTTCCCTATGGGGGTTAAAAAATACATTAAGTACTGCCAAGAACAAGATGAGGCAACTGGGCGTCCATATACGACACGTTACATTGGTTCATTAGTCGCAGATTTCCATCGTAACTTGCTAAAAGGTGGCATTTATATCTACCCAAGCACAGCAAGTCATCCAAATGGTAAACTTCGTCTATTGTACGAGTGCAACCCAATTGCTTTCCTTGCAGAGCAAGCTGGCGGTAAAGCGAGTAATGGCCGTGATCGTATCTTAGATATTATCCCAAGTGAGCTTCACCAACGAGCACCGTTCTTTGTTGGAACTGAGTCTATGGTTGAAAAAGCAGAATCATTCATGCGTGAATTCCCTGACACTGAATAATCTGTTTCACTGAGCAAAGGCGGGAAATCTCGCCTTTTTTGTTTTGCATTCTCAGCTTTTTTTTATGAATGTCCTACCAACTAGTGAGTTTTACCCCTCTTTACGGCTATAATACCCCCCACGTTATGTATCAATCATGATAGCAGTTGTATTTTTTACGACTTAACATATTGATGACTATATTAGTTTTTAACATAAAGGATACTTTTCCATGGGCCTGAACAATGTACCGGCAGGTAAAGAACTGCCAGAAGATATCTACGTTATTATCGAAATCCCTGCTAACGCAGATCCAATCAAATATGAAGTTGATAAAGACTCTGGCGCTCTGTTTGTCGATCGTTTCATGTCTACCGCGATGTTCTATCCATGTAACTATGGTTACATCAACCACACGCTGTCTTTAGACGGTGATCCTGTTGATGTGTTAGTCCCTACCCCATACCCATTACAACCGGGTTCAGTGATCCGTTGCCGCCCAGTTGGCGTACTGAAAATGACTGATGAGTCAGGTGAAGATGCGAAACTGGTTGCAGTACCACACACTAAACTGAGCAAAGAATACGATCACATTAAAGATGTGAACGATCTGCCTGAATTACTGCGCGCACAAATCACACATTTCTTTGAACACTATAAAGATCTCGAAAAAGGTAAGTGGGTTAAAGTTGATGGTTGGGATAATGCAGCAGCCGCTAAAGCTGAAATCATCGCTTCTTTCGAACGCGCTGCAAAGAAATAATTAACCCTTTCGGGGGATACTCTAAATAATTCGAGGTGCAGCAAGGACAAGCGAATAAATCGCTAGCAGCATAGAAAACGGTGTGACTGGCGTGAGCAAGCTAGGCCAACAACGCTGCAACTTGAAGTATGACGAGTATATAAGGCTCTAACAGGACTGTTAGAGCCTTTTTCATATCTGAAAAACGCCGATATCCTATATGAGATATCGGCATTTACTGACACTACTCTTCTTCGTGGCGTTTTAGCCAATCACCACTCTTGATGCGGTGCAAGCCGTCAACGGAATGACGATAGAGGTAAATCCAAGCATTACCATATGGCGTAGAAATTAATTCACGGACATAGTCCTGTGAGTTTTTCTTTAGCTCATCTAATTCAGTCAAAATAGAGGGATTGATACGGTAAACTTCGCATTCAATCACCCCATCTCCTTTGACAACTGCTGGATAATACCCAAGATCGTAAAGCTCATAGCCTTCTAACTTATGCTCTCCAAGTAATTGAGCATAAGTCATCCAGTGATGATTTCCCTGCTTGCGCCTTAAACTGCCATAAACAATTACACGCATATTCTAAAACTCAAATTGGTAAAGGAGATCAAGAGCCTGATTAACACCAGACACTGCTTCCAAATATAATTTAGGCATTAATCGATAACGTAATGTTAGCGTTGCCAATGAATCAAATATACCAACACCATACTTAATTTGTAGGTCGTTAGTAATTTTGCCGCTCACGACCACTTGGGATTTATCACCTACCCCTTGGGTATCGAGCGCCAGATCAGATACCCCAAATGTCTCACCAATTTTACCGACAAGCTGTCCACTTTGTGCCACACCAAGCCCAATGAGCATTGAGGTCATCTGAGAGCCATTAGCATCTCCGCTATCTAATCCTTCTCCGCGTAACAGATAGGATAGTGCTTCTTGCTGAGTTTTGGCTGGCTCAGAGAATATCTCGACTTTTGGTTTGTCTGCAAGTCCTGTGACCTTAACGCCTGCAATAACACCATCAGCCGTGTTATCTGGATTACGAATAGCCTCTAGATTCAAGAACGGCTGTTCCGGTGGCCCAGAGAACTGAATTTGCCCTTTACGTACAAGCAAATCTTGGCCGTAAGCATGGAAACGCCCTGACGGGATATCAATTTGCCCATTGAGACTCAAGCCTTGTTTGTTTTGCAACACTTTCAGCATACCCGTTAAGCGCGCTTTCAAACCAAAGGCATCCAATTGCACATCATTACCAATTTTAATATCCAAATTAGTTTGAATTGGAATTGGCGTACTAGTTTCATCAATTGGCTTCAGATCACTGTCTAACATGACCACATCAGAAGATGCCCCTACCGCTGATTCAGGGATCTCCTGTACGGTAATACGCGCCCATGGGATATTCACACTACCATTTAGCGTCAGTAGTGAAGGTGAAGCTTCAAATACAATATCAGGCTGCACATCGACTTTGATCATCGGTGGGATAGAGACACGCAGGTTATTCCCCACAGCCATCACCTTGGCTCGCCATGCATCCACTTTACGCCAATCCGCATCACCATTGATGTTGAGATAACCTTCTGGCGTATTGATTTGACCAGTCATCACCGAGCTTGTGCCATTAAAAGCAATGCCTAAATTACCACTTTTAATATCAAATGGAATTAATGACGATTTCACTTCCAATCCAGAAAGTGCCAAATTACCATTCAACAATGGATTATTGGCACTACCACCGAGGCGTAAATTGGCATTTAAGTCACCATTTGCCACTTCTTTCTCGCCAATCAGTGGCTTAATCATGGCTAATGTAATAGCGTTGATTTCCACATTACCTGAAAGTTGACGTTTTTTCTCAATGTCAGAAACTTGGATATTACCTTTCAGTTGACCGTTATTAGCAATTTTAAATAACCAATTCAAATTGGCTTTACCATTTTGTAATGCGGCACTGAGCGTCAGTGTTTCAAACTCCAATGGTAAACGCGTGCCATCCACTAGCTGAACGGCTTTGACACCATTGCCTTTCAGATCAATTTTAGCTTGTGGCAAGCTACCATTATCTTTCCATACTACGTTAGCCTTGCCACTGAAAACACCTTGAACACGCGTTTCATCGGTTAGGAAAGGTTTTAACATCGCCAAATCAAAGCGCTCTAACACGATGTCAGCACTACCACTTTTTCCAGCTTTGATCGGTTTTGGCACACAAAGACGTGCATTCGTATTGACCCAGCAATGGGTTCCGATCGTCACTTCTTGTGTTTGATTGGCATAATCCAATGCCATAACTTTACTCAGCTGCCATTCACCAACAGGGGTTTCAAATAGCGTATTGCTTAGGTTACCTTTCCATTGCTCTGTTTGACGATCGAAACCACCCGCTAAGGTTAAATGACCTGAAACAGGCTCACCTTTGACATCTAATTTTAAAGTGTGCTTTTTCTCGCTGCCTTTAGCGTCTAATGTCAAATTGCTGACCACAAGGTCACCTTGTTTTAACTGGCGTACAACAACGGATAAATCGCCTTTGATTTGCTCGCCAGAAGCAACATTACCTTTAATGGCCACATTATCGATAGCAAGGTCTTTTTGCCATCTAACGCCACGTGCTGTTAAATCAGCTACCACTTCAGGGGCGGTGAGATCGCCTCGTAACTTAATGTCACCAAGAATGACGCCGCCTAAGCCTGGTAGAATACCATCCAGCCCCGGCGCGTTAATTTTCGCATCTAAGTTCCATTTCTCAGCAAGATTTCCTTTAACATCCAACTGATTTTTGCCTAAGGCAAGTTTGAATTCAGGTATATCCCACTGCCCAGCCGCATTACCTGAAGCTTGGCCACGTGCTTTTAAAACGTTATTTTTCACATTGCCATCAAGGGAAATATCTGGGATTTGCATTTGCCAGCTACCGCCATACAAACTCCCTCGCGTGGCGATCTTACCATCAACCTTCGCTGGCCATTCGGGCCATTGTTTGGCGGTATTAATACCCGATAGCGTCAGCACTGCATTCCAACTGATCGCCTTACTCCAATCTGCCACCCCCGTAATATCTGCATTACCTTGCAGAGCGGCTAAGCGTAGGCGGGTAATGTTAATTTGCTCTTCATTACCTTTCGCGTCTAACATCAGAGTTGACGGTGGAATTTCTTGACCTGTAATCGCTGAACGCAGTGATAAATCATAGGCAGATGGACGCCCGTTTAAACGTAAACGCGTGCCATCCAGTTGATACTGAGCATCGCCTACCAAAGGCCATGTTAACTTTTGGCTTTCTAAGGTCAGTAAAATAGGTAGATCGGCTTGACCAAGGTCAGTTTCCGCATTCAATGTTGCATTAATGGGGCCACTAAGATTTAAAGCCAATTTTAGTTCTTCAAGCAATCCGCCTTTCAAGGATAAATCAATTTTTTGGCCATTTAGGTCATCAAGACGACTTTCCCCTGTAATCGATAGGGATACAGGCCACTTATCTTTTAAAGTTGCCGTACCTGACAAAGCAACATTGCCTTGTGGTGCATCAACAGTAAACTGTTTCAGTAAAACATTTTGCCCATCATTAGACAGCTGCAAGCGCAAATCATTGATAGATGCCTCTGTTGCACCAGAAAGTTGTAGATTCGAACCATTGATACCCTCAACATTCAAATCAACAGGTAAAATGACCTCAGGCAATTCAGCTAATAAAGGTTTTTCAAACAATGCCTTTAGCGTTTCACCTATCGGCTTCTCTTCACCCACAGGGGTTTCTGGCACTGGCTGCTCAGGCTGCTTTTCTTCACTGACAGGTAAATTAATCGCTAAATCAATGATGTCAGTCGGGGCTAATGTCAGTGCTTTTTTCTGCCAATGCAATCCCGTTTTGAACTTCGCTAAATCAATATTCGTTCCATCAACAGTCACTTTAGTTGATGTTAATTGCAGCTGATTGAGGCTGATAGTTAATGGCGCATTCAATTCCGTTAACGGCTCTGAAGGCGGAGTTTCTTCCGAAGGTGGCATTTTTGAAGTATCAACATCGACCACAACATTCTCAGTCGAAAGATCGTCAATGCACAATTCACGATGAGTTAAGCAACGTAAACGTAAAGCAAGATGGATTTTCTCTGCATTCACATCGACACCCGGCATTTGATATTTAACGCCTGCTAAGGTTAAGTCGCGAATGTCACCTTCAATAGAACTGATTTCCAGCCCCGGAACGAAGCGCGTTGCGCTATTTAGTGCAAAATGCAGGCCTGATTGCGTACCAAGTACCCATCCCAATGCCACAAAGACTAAGACCAGTACTAATAAAACGGCGAGACTTATCCATTTAAACCACTTCATCCATTTCATAGTTCAGTCCCCAAGCCGATATAGAATTGAATCTTATTATTATCAGGGTCACCTATCGGGGTTGCCAAATCAAACTTAATTGGCCCTACTGGTGAAACCCAACGGACACCAATACCCGCCCCCGTTTTAAAATCACTTTTCTTAATGTCATTAACCGCTTCACCGCTATCAATGAAGGCTGCTCCCCACCAATTCCCCGTGAAGTTGTAATCATATTCGATAGAGCCTACCACCAGTTTTGATGCCCCTGTCAGCTTGCCCTTGCTATCTTCTGGTGAAATTTTTTGGTAGCCATAACCACGCACACTGCCATCACCCCCCGCGAAGAAACGTAAATCAGGTGGCACTTTGTCAAAGTTATTGGTTTCGATCCAACCTAAATTGCCTCTGACAACAAAGCGGTGTCCTTCCCAAGGTGAACGGATCCACACTTGTTTCGTTTGCAAGACAAGAAAATCGATATCAGAACCCCAGATTTCATTAGAGTAATCGATTGAATAACGTTGGCTATCTCCCCAACTTGGCATGACCCCACCGCGCTGACGAATTCGACTTACATTTGCTCCAGGGTAAAGTAACATGGTGGTATTCGTTACATCGGCCTGCGTAAAGTGGCTCAGCATCCAACGCATATTAACGCCATACTGCCAACCACTTGAATAATCCCAGTTACGTGACACATTCAAAGTCGTTGTATCTGATTCTGTATCGTTTAAATCAGTGCGCTTATAACCCCCTTGGACCGCATAATATTGCTCAAGTGGATTCGCTTTTAGGGGGATTTTGTAGCTCGCGTCAATGATTTGCTCTGGCTGAGATAAACTAATATTGGACGTAATACTTTGCCCACGCGAGTTTACCCATGGCCGATTCCACGTCGCTTTTACTCGAGGACCAACATCTGTCGCATAGCCGCCGCCTAACTCAACAAAGTTTTTTGCCCGAGGAACCATCACGCCTTCCATCGGTAAGATATCTGTATGGTTCTCACGCGCTTTGGCAATATTTGGCGTCACAATTGAGGAAGTAAACCAACCTGTTTCTGCAAGTCTACGGTTAAACTCAGCAAGCTGCTCTGAAGTATAGTATTCACCTTCTTTGAAAGGCGCTAAGTTGTTGAGGTAATCAGAGCGAATTTGTGAGCCTTCATAGGAAATAGCACCGAAACGATAACGTTCACCACTATTAAAATCGAAATCCCAATAAGAAGCATGATGATCTAATGAAATACCCAGTTGGCTTTTTTCCATAACGGCATCAAAGTAGCCTTCACGGATAGCTAAACTGCTAAATTTCCCTTTAAAACTTTCATATTCGCCATCATTTTGAATAGTCCCTATTTTAGGGGTATTATTTTTTATCATTTTGGCATAGTTGGGGTCAGTTTTTGCGCCCCCTTCTAATATCACCTTCACGCCTTGCACCGTGACCGGTTCACCTAACGTGACTTTTGCCGTTAATATTGAACGTGCGGGAGGCTTGTTTTCTTGATAACTAAACTCAATCTTAGGCTCATAATAGCCAAGTGGTCTTAGCCCTTCTTCGATCGCTTTAGTGACTCGAGCGCGAAAACGACCATTAGGAGCCACTTCATCTTGAGAAATATTGGAAAGTTGAACGCGGACGTTCTGATTTGTTTGCCCTTCAAGTCCTTCAATATTAAGGCGAAGATTTGCACCATACGCTACAGGCACAGCCGCCGTTAAGCAGAGAAAACAGATGATAGGGTATTTTGACACGCCCGCTCCTAAGATCATTGATAGTTTGACTAAACACTTAATATCAATTTATTTTGAGTAAAATAAACATTAGATACAAGTTTTTATCCTAATTTACTCTAAATAATTCAAGTTTCAGCTAGCCGACACGCGAACGAGCCGCTAGCAGCATAGAGTACTCTGTGACTGGCACGAGTGAACGTAGTCAACAACGCTACAACTTGAAATACGATGAGTATTTTTACTTAAATTGCACACCATCACTTATAAGGTTCTGTTATGTCTTCCAATAAATTACACCCAGTGAGTATTTCACAAGCATTACCCGGTCGACAATGTGCGATCCCTCATTCACCATATCATGCAGTTAACCATCATTCGATTGATAATATTCCGAACAATACTGAAACGGCTTATTTTGCTATGGGCTGCTTTTGGGGTGTAGAGCGACTATTTTGGCAACAACCGGGGGTATATTCAACATCTGTCGGCTACAGCAGGGGGATCACCCCAAACCCAACTTACGAAGAGGTTTGCACTGGCCTAACTGGCCATACAGAAATTGTCCGTGTTGTCTTTGATCCACAAGTCATTAGCTACGCTGATTTATTAACCCTATTTTGGGAGAATCATGATCCTGCCCAAGGCATGCGTCAAGGTGGTGATATTGGAACCCAATATCGTTCAGCAATCTACACAATTTCTGAATCACAGCAACAGCAAGCACAAGCCACACTGAATGCCTATCAACAAGCAATGAAGGCACAACAAGACTCACGAACCATCACCACTGAAATTGCACCATTAGATGCGTTTTATTTTGCAGAAGACTATCATCAACAATACTTACACAAAAATCCAGCGGGCTACTGTGGATTAGGGGGGATTGGGATTTGCTTGCCGCCAAACATAAACTTATACTCTAAATAATTCGAGATGCAGCTAGGCGACAAGCGAAGATAGGCGAGGAGCATAGATAAACTCTATGACTTGGCTAGCTTAGTGCAGCCAACAACGCTACAACTTGAAGTATGACAAGTATAGGCAGATAATTTAACCTAATGCTATACTAACGTGACTAACCAAATTTTGCGCACTCCGCGCCACTTTTATCTGTGTAGTAAGGACAGTTACCTTCAGGGGATCCTACATTACCAAGGATCATATGTTCCTGAAGGTATTATCTGGATAATTTATGCTTAATAGTTTACTGATCGTTCTTTTATTATGTGCAATTAGCGCATTTTTTTCGTTGTCAGAAATTTCACTGGCAGCCTCCCGCCGCATTAAATTGAAACTGATGGCCGATGAAGGCAATATCAATGCAGCTCGCGTTCTCAAATTACAAGAAATGCCGGGTAAATTCTTTACTGTGGTACAAATCGGCCTAAATGCTGTCGCCATTTTAGCGGGTATTGTTGGTGAATCCGCCTTTTCTCCCGCACTACAGGATATTTTTATTAACTTCCTATCACCTGTTTGGGCACAACAGGTCGCCTCTATTCTGTCATTCACCATTGTCACTAGCCTATTCATTTTAGTCGCTGACTTAACGCCTAAACGTATTGGCATGGTAAAACCAGAAGCGATCGCGGTCCACATTGTCAATCCAATGCGCTTTTGCCTCGCAGTACTTAGTCCATTTGTATGGTTTTTTAATGGCCTTGCTAACCTTATCTTCAAAATTTTCAAATTGCCTACAGCACGTAATGAAGATATCACGTCTGATGATATTTTTGCGGTCGTTGAAGCAGGTGCAGTGGCAGGTGTATTACGTAAACAAGAACATGAGCTGATTGAAAACGTATTTGAATTAGAATCTCGTACAGTTCCTTCAGCAATGACGCCACGTGAAAGTATTATTTACTTTGATAAGCAAGAATCTGAAGACAGCATCAAACATAAAATATCAACAGAGCCTCATTCGAAGTTTTTGGTATGTAACGGTGACATTGACCATGTGATTGGCTATGTTGACTCAAAAGTACTGCTGAATCGCGTACTAAATGGACAAAGCCTGAATTTAAAAGATGGTGTACATATTCAGCCTGCATTAATGATCCCTGATACGCTATCGCTTTCTGATACCCTAGAGGCATTCAAAGCCAATGGCGTTGATTTTGCGGTTATTCTTAATGAATATGCCATGGTCATGGGGGTGATCACGATTAATGACGTTATGATCACATTAATGGGTGACCTACTCGGCCCCGGACAAGAAGAACAAATTGTCACACGTGACGAGAACTCATGGTTAGTCGAAGGTGGCACACCAATTGAGGATGTACAGCGTATTCTTGATATTGATGATTTCCCTGATTTCAGCAACTACGAAACCATCGCAGGGTTTATGATGTACCGCCTGAGAAAAATGCCAAAACGTACGGACTATGTGAAGTATGCAGGTTATAAATTCGAAGTGGTCGATATTGATAACTATAAGATTGACCAGCTGCTTGTGACTCGTCTAACGACACCACCAGCACCCGTTGTCGTACAAGCAGGTAAAAACAACACCGAAACGGCTAACGCAGAACAACCAACAAAAAATATCAAAGATTAATGTCTTACAGCGAAGCCGTTTCTTGTTAACGCGCCACTTTATGTGGCGCTGTTTTTAGCTCAATAGCAACACAGCATAACTATTGATACTAACAGCAATCACCCCAACTCAGTTTGCAAAACAAGAATTTGTTTGTTCACCTCACTCATCACATTGTAATGGCGTTTATCACCCACCTTAGGTGGTAAAATCTTGCCATAGTTAAATTCAAAAGCGCCAAAATCCTTAATATATAGGCGACCACGGAATAGCGTTTTAACGTAGAGTGCAATTTTGGATGGGTTATAACGGTTAAATATTTTCATTAGAACTTTTCCTTTCCTTTTGTCTGACGATACTCGTTCACTCATACCGCTCGTTAATAATAGACCAGCAATGTTTACTTTGGTTCGATTATTGCAGTTTTATTCAATTCATTTACAGAAAATGACACTGCAAACTCTCTGTCAATAACCGCAAAAACTGTGTAGTTATGCTAAATTTTGCAAAAATGTTAATTTTCATCTCACAACTCATCGGATGAGCTATGCTATAACAGTAACTACTTAGTACCTTCACCGTCACACATTGCCATTTGATGTAAGGCAATCACAAAAATGAGGTAATATAATGATTAAAAAGAATTTTTTATTTGCTTGCTTACTGGCTTTATCATCAACCGCTTTTGCAAGCCAAATCCAGCTCAATCAACCCGTTCCAGCCGTTACTGTGACAGACAAAGGTGAAATGCTCTTAAACCAAGAAGGGAAATTTTCATACCAAGAGTGGAAAAGCCAACAGTTACCGGGAAAAGTTCGGACAATTCAGCATATTGCAGGCCGCTCCTCCGCGAAAGAGCTCAATGCACCATTAATTGAAGCGATCAAAAAAGCCAGCTTCCCACATGATAGTTATCAAACGACCTCAATTATTAATGCCGATGATGCTATTTTTGGTACAGGCGTGTTTGTTAGCAATAGTGTTGAGGACAGCAAAAAAGAATTTCCTTACTCACAATTTATTGTCGATAGCGACGGTGTTGTGAAGCAAGCTTGGAGCCTCGCCCCTGAAAGCTCAGCGATTATCATATTGAACAAACAAGGCAATGTACTTTATTTTAAAGATGGCGCACTCACAGCCCCTGAAATCAATAAAGTGATTGAGCTGATTAAAACTGAATTAACTAATTAGTATTACTTAACCGCTAGTACACAGTAACTGTGTACTAGCGAATAGCATAAAAATTGAAAATGTCGATTACAAAAACAGACAGTTATTCTGAATTATGTCTCAAGCGTTATGATCAACATTATGAATAATTATCCTGAATAGAGTCATAAAAAATCATCACTCTAGATAATATTGGTGAGCTATTATGACTCTAATCAATTCCTGAGTAATAATACCTATATTCTCAGCTTGGAATTATTTTTCTATACTCGTTATACTTCAAGTTGCAGGGTTGTTGATTACACTCAGCGAGTCGAGTCATAGAGTTTATCTATGCTCCCCGCCTATCTTCACTTGTCGCCTATCTGCATCTCGAATTATTTAGAGTATATACCCCATTTTTATTTAATATTCTTAAGCTCGATAATCTAATTATATATTTAACTTAGGGTTGCGCTGTTGTATTATCTAAACTTATATTAAATTTTTATAATAGGAATACTCAAATGGCGAATATTATCTATCTTACGTTAAAAGGAAACAAGCAAGGACTAATCTCAAAGGGGTGCTCAACAATAGATTCAATTGGAAATAAATATCAAAATGGACATGAAGATGAGATCCTCATTCATGAACTATCTTCTAACTTATCAATGGATCAAAATGTGAGTTTTCAACCCATCGATATTAGAAAACCAATAGATAAATCGTCCCCACTACTCTCGCAATCTTTAGTATCTAACGAAATATTAACTTGTGACTTTGCTTTCTATAGAACATCAATGAGTGGTGGGCTAGAATTATATTACAAAATAAAATTAACAGGGGCATCAATTGTTAGTTTAAATTGCTTTTACCCTAATTCAGTTAGTCATAACCAAGCTCAACCAGAAGAATCTGTATCGATTAAGTTTCAGTCGGTCACATGGGAACATGTCATTGCAGGAACCAGTTCGTACAGCATATGGGATGAGAGGGTTTTCTAAATGTTTTCTACCCCAGAAGAAACTTTTGAATGGTATGCAAATGAGTTAAGAAAAGTGGGAATTTTTGCACGTAACTTTCCTGATAATGTTGGATTTAGAATTGTTAAATGGACTAGTGAAAATTATAAAAGAAAATTAGCGCTAGGAAATAAACCAATGTTATTGTATGCAGCAACGACCTCAATAATTAAATTAAAATTAATTCTTGAATTGAATCAAGAAAAAAAATAAATTTTTAACTTGATCTTTAAATAGAAAAAAAAAGGTATTCTTTTTGTTAATGACATTATAAAAGTAAATATTATCACAGGAACTAAATATGCGATTGTTAAAGGTATTAGCGATAGAATTAATGGGGCCCCCATAAAAAAACAAGTGTTATGTAATTTATTATAAAAATTAAAATTAATACTCTTGGTGTTTTTTTACTTGCTATTGATTCTTCAAACCATGAGTCAAAACTATCTGCAGTTCCAATAGATGAATGGATTAAACTAAGTTTGGCAATATCATCTTTACTTAACTTATCTATGTTTCGTCTTTTCACTATGGCCTCATACAATAATCTATTCTTGTTTATTATAGTAGCTGTAAATAATATAAATCATCACTTTCATTTAACTTACTTATTATTTCATTTAGTTTTTCTTTTTTAACTTTTGTTTTTTCTTCTGTTTTCATTTTTAAATTTCATATATATGGTTATTATCGTGTAGTTTATTATCAATATGTTGTTTTATAGTATGATATTATATCACACTATTTTTGTTTTCTCCCAGAAAGACCGTCACACAAAATCCACCCGTTTCTCTATTAGAAAATTCAAGTCTTAAATGGTGTAACTCCGCAATACGTTTCGCAATAGAGAGGCCTAAACCGCTTCCTGTTTTTTCTTGCCCAGCAGGTCGATAGAAGCGTTCGCCTAACCGCGCTAATACCTCTTTGGTGACCCCTTCCCCATCATCTTTAATGGCAAGATAACGGTAATTCAGTTCAATATCTATTCTCCCACCCGTTTTGCCATAACGAATAGCATTATGAAGAAGATTTCGTAGCAAAATGGCTAGCAGTAACCGCTGTCCCATAATCGGTGGCGGTTCATTGAGTACTGAGACTTCAACGGTGACTTGTGCTGCTTTCGCTTCTGAGTCAGCCTCTTGTACTGATGATTCGATTAATGCAGACCATTGTAACTGCTCGATATCATCAAGCTGTGATAACGATTCTAAACGGGATAAGGTCAGCAATTGGTCAACGAGGCGTGTTGCTCGATCAATACCTTCAGATAAATTGGCCACCGCATGCTGACGGATCGCCGCATCTTGTCCTGCAATTTGTACCACTTCGGCTTGCACTTTCAACGCAGCTAATGGGCTACGTAATTCATGTGCCGCATCAGAGGTGAATTGCCGCTCTCGCGTAAACATGATTTGGATGCGCTCAAATAAGCTATTAAGCGCATCTAACAACGGTTTCACTTCTGAGGGTAATCGTTTTACGTTAACCGCATTGAGCTCATTAGGCTGCCGTCGATAGAGCTGGGCAGCCACTTGACGTAAAGGACGAAGTGCACGGGTCAATAACCATAAAAATAAAACTAACATCACGGGTAGTGCTATTAGCCAAGGTAAAAACTGGGCGACCATAATATCTTTTGCCAGATCTTGCCGATATTCCCATTCTTGCCCTACCGCAATGATGTATTGCCCGTCAGACGATTTTAGCCAAACAAATCGCCACTCATCATCACTGCCCTTCACTTTGCCTTCGCTAAAACCTTCACGACGAAAGTCGAAGGCTATTTTTCGGCCATTGTCGCCATCATTCAGTAACATTTCACCTTGTGGGCTAAAAATAGCAAAGGCCAATGCATCATCATCTTGATTACCACGGTTTTTACGTAATATTTTCTTCGTTTTGGCTAATGAAGAGCCAGCAAAATCTAAGTCTGAAGGGAGAACCGATAAACGTTTCGCAAATACCATCTGCTGAGTATCAAATAACTCATTAATGGTCTTATAGGTTTGGTGCCACGCCAGTAAACTGGCCACTCCCCACGTCATTAACGCAAGTAGTAATAACATCAAGGTCAATTTTAAGCGCAAGCTAAAAGTTTTCATGCATTTTCACCTAAGCGGTAACCGACCCCATGGACTGTACGAATAAAGTTTGTACCTAACTTACGACGTAAATGATGAATATGTACTTCGACTGCATTGCTTGAAACGTCATCATCCCAGTTATACAGTTTTTCTTCGATTGCTGCTCGAGACAATACTTTATTTGGATGGTGTAAAAATAGAGACAATAGTGCTAATTCTTTGCTTTTTAGCTCAACCAACTCACCGTGACATGTCACGGTCATCGCTACAGGATCTAATTCAACATCACCATGCTTCAAGGTCGGTGTTAATTGACCACTACGCCGACGGATCAGAGCCTGCAAACGGGCTGCAACTTCAACTAATGCAAAAGGTTTACACAAATAATCATCGGCCCCTTGTTGTAGGCCTTGTACGCGTTGATCCAACGCATCCCTTGCGGTCAAAATTAAAACAGGTTCCTCTCGGCCTTGTTTGCGCCAATGTTTTAAAATATCCATACCATCTAAACTGGGTAAAGAGAGATCTAAGATCACGGCATCATAAGGTGCATCGAATAATGCCGTTTGCCCTTGCTTACCATCAGTAAACCAGTCAATCGTGAAGCCAAGTTGGCTTAAACCCACCTTTAAACCATCACCAATTAACCTGTCATCTTCTATCAGCAAAATACGCATGGCCATCTCCCTCATTCGAATATTAATATATTTATCTAATTAATAGGCCGATGACTAGCTATAATTAGCTAAATTAAAAAACTATTCTTTTATTACGACTTCTTAAGATCTTGTTAAGAACTTTTTGTTTTAATAGCCTCCGTCAACAAATTTAAGTAATCAATGGAGAGAACCACGATGAAAAAACTACCTATTATTGCAATGATCGCTGCTCTTGCTTCTGCACCTGTATTTGCGGCAACAGGTGGATTTGACGGCCCAGGATCAGCACCACAAACTTCATCCACTCAAGCAGGTGGCTTTAATGGCCCGAATAGCGGTGAAACTACTGTTGCCAAAGCACTTGAACTATCAGATGACAGCTGGGTAATTTTACGTGGAAATATCGTGAAACAGTTAGATCAGAAGCATTATGAATTTACTGATGGCACAGGCACTATCAATCTTGAGATTAGTCCAAAACGTTGGAACGGCCTCAATGTGACCCCAAAAGATAAAGTAGAAATCCGTGGTAAAATTGATAAAGATTGGAATTCTCGCGAAGTCGAAGTTAAGCAAATTCAAATCATTCAATAAACCTTAAAAAATACGAAGAGGGGCCTTGCCCCCTTTTCGCTAACATTTTTCCCCTCAATATTTATCATGCAAACTGTCATAGACTCTTATTTTCGGGCACTAACGATAATGTTAGATTAATTATTACCACCATTATGAAGGTAATATCATGTCCGCTAAACATCCCAAAGTGCGCAATATCCGTGAAACTTTACTCTCTGATAATTGGTACACCCTCAAGAAATACACTTATGAGCTACAACGTAGCGATGGAAACTGGCAAGAGCAGAGCCGAGAATCTTATGATAGAGGCAATGGCGCTGTCATTTTGCTCTATAATCGCAGTAAAAATACCATTGTCCTGATCCGCCAATTTCGGCTTCCTTTATATATCAGCGGCTACAATCAATTTCTTATCGAAGCTGCTGCTGGGTTACTCGACAATGCTTCCCCCGAAGAAAGAATTATCGCTGAAGCAGAAGAAGAAACTGGCTTTAAGGTACAAAAAATCGAAAAAGTTTTTGAAGCTTATATGAGCCCCGGCTCAGTCACCGAAAAGCTGTATTTTTATATTGCTGAATACCATGATCAAGATCGCTTAAATTTAGGTGGCGGACTCGCTGATGAAGGGGAAGATATTGAAGTATTAGAGTGGGCATTTCCCAGAGCATTACAAGCGATCAAAAACGGTGAAATTGTCGATGGTAAGACAATTATGCTCATACAACACGTAGCATTAAATAATATATTAAAAAACACTTAATATAACATTTTATATTTCTCTATTTTCCTTCTCGATACGAATTGAGAAGGAAAATTAAATCATGTTTATTTGGATTTATAGATTTTTCATTATGTTACATTTTTTACAAGTATGCCAATCAAGATAAATAATCATTTATAATCAATAAGATATATATTTTTCTTTTTTTCTACCATTATCTTCTAAAAACATCCCGCTAATTACTACAGTATTTATTTTAATTAGAATAAGTTACAATGTATTAATGAATTATCTCTTTTAAAAGGTAACAAAATATATTCATTTGGCTTTTACCAATTTAGGAAACGTCTTTTTATGAATATCTTTTATTGGTTTTTTATCCATTCAATAGTGCAAAATACAAAGTAAGGGGTTAATAATATGATACGTTGTGTTCGTATGTGGACCGGTGAAGATGGTAACTCTCTTTTTGAAGAAGGCACGATAGAATTAAGTGGTGAAGCAAGAGGTGACAATGAAACACCCGCGATTGCAGTGAGTGAACTTTCATTTCGCGAAACCACATCAGGCGGATCATGGGATTGGCACAAAGATCCTGTTCCACGTTATGTGCTGACGCTGACGGGTACGCTAGAATTTGAAACCAAAGATGGTTCAACATTTATCATCAAACCCGGTGATGTTTTATTAGCACAAGATAATACAGGCACTGGCCACAAATGGCGTTTAATCGGTGATGACCCATGGCGCCGTGCTTATGTTGTGTATCAAGAAGGCACTGAACTGTGTTTTAAGCCCACTAAGCAGTAGGAGTTTTTAATGAGTAAGCCTATTTCTGAACAAGTCGATATCGCGCTAATTGGTGCCGGTATCATGAGTGCAACATTGGGAACTTTTTTAAAAGAGCTCGAGCCATCACTCAACATCGCCGTATTTGAAAGACTCAATGATTGCGCACAAGAAAGTTCTCATCCATGGAACAACGCAGGTACAGGCCACGCCGCTAACTGTGAAATGAATTACACGCCACCGAATCCAGATGGTACGGTAGATATCAGTAAAGCACTTGAAGTCAATACTGAATTTGACCTCTCTCGCCAGCTTTGGTCTTATCTCGTCACCAAAGGTAAAATTAAAGATCCACGTGACTTTATTCATCCGTGCCCACATATGAGCTTTGTTTGGGGCGAAGACAACGTAAAATTCTTAAAGCAACGCTACCAGCAGATGTCTGCTCACCACTGTTACCACAATATGGAATACAGTGATGATCCAAAACAGATCAACGAGTGGGCTCCACTGATCATGGAAGGCCGTGATCCTAAAGAAGCGATTGCCGTTACCCGTGTTAATACCGGTGCAGATGTCGATTACGGTGCACTAACGCATTTATTAATGGCGCAACTCAGCGAACAATCCGGTTTTTCCGTTCACTATAAACATGAAGTCATCGACGTTAAAAAAACAGCCGATGGTAGATGGAATATTGAAGTTAAAAACCTACTTACCCATGAAAAAACCATTACCTCTGCAAAATTCGTGTTCGTAGGTGCAGGTGGCCGTGCGATCGAATTACTACAAAAATCAGGGATCCCTGAAGGCAAAGGCTATGGTGGTTTCCCAGTTAGTGGTATCTGGCTACGTTGCGATAACGAAGAAATTGCCTCTCGTCACCACGCAAAAGTGTATGGTAAAGCGGATAAAGGTTCACCACCAATGTCTGTCCCACACTTAGATACACGCATTATTGGTGGTAAGCGCTCCCTATTATTTGGACCTTATGCAGGTTTTTCGAGTAAATTCCTTAAACATGGTTCCTATTTAGATCTGTTCGAATCCGTTAAATTGAATAACCTTGAGCCAATGCTTGCGGTTGCAAAAGATAACTGGTCGCTAGCAGAATACTTAGTAGGCCAAGTGTTGCAAACATCTGCTCACCAATTTGCCATGCTGCAACAATTCTACCCAGAAGCGCAGCATGAAGACTGGAAAGAAGTGGTCGCAGGCCAGCGCGTGCAGATCATTAAACCAGATCACGACAAAAAAGGTGTTTTAGAATTCGGTACCGAACTCATCACCAGTGCCGATAAGTCATTTACTGTCTTGATGGGTGCGTCACCGGGAGCTTCTACAGCTGCCTTCATCGCCTTGAATGTATTGAAAACCTGCTTTGCAGAGCAATTAAATTCAGATGGCTGGGAAGCACGCTTGAAAGATATTATTCCAACTTATGGAATTGACTTAAAAGTTGATGCCAAAGCTTGTCTTGATATTCGAGCTGCTACGGCAAAAGTATTAAAACTGGATAATTAATTCAATAAGGGTGGAAAATAATCATTTTTCCACCCTTCTTTATTTTATCCACATCAAAACAATGTCACGCGAAACCCTGGATTTAAAAAGGATTCACGTGGTGTATAATCTAATGTCTTTCCATTCCAATCTAGCACTTTCGCTCCCGCAGCAATTGCCACTGCATGGCCCGCGGCTGTATCCCAAATATTGGTAGGCCCAAAGCGTGGATAAAGTTGTGCTTTGCCTTCAGCGACTAAGCAAAACTTTAATGATGACCCTACAGCAACGGTTTCATGACTTCCCATTTGATTGAGGTAATCACGTAATTCACCGTCTTGATGGGAACGGCTAATGACTATTGTAGGTGGCGTCATCTCTTTGACATGAATAGATTGCTTATGGCCGCCTTCTTCCTTCCATGCTTGATTACCTTCAGCATAGTAAAGTAAGTTTTTTGCTGGTGCATAAACCACGCCCATGACAGGAACACCATTTTGAATCAACGCGATATTAACGGTAAAGTCACCATTACGGTGGATAAATTCTTTGGTACCATCTAACGGATCAATTAACCAATAACGTTGCCAATTCTTACGTTCATCCCACGATGGTGGTGCTTCTTCTGATATTTGAGGAATTTCAGGCGCGATCTGCGTTAATCCTGTTGTAATAATATTATGAGCAGCAATATCGGCAGCAGTTACAGGTGAATCATCACTTTTCCGTTCAACCTGTAGCGGCTCTTCGGCGGTATAGTAACTCATGATGGCAGAACCCGCGTCTATAGCCAGTTCGCAAATTTGTTTTAACATAATTCACCTCTCTCCCGCTAACTGTTAAAACTAGGTTAGCAGTCATAAGCCATTGATGCACCTTTTTCCTATAAACCTAAACAACAAAAAGTAGAGATAAAAAAATAGCGGGTGTTTAGACCCGCTATTTCTCAATCCAGCAATAAAACGAATTACAGGATATCTAATAATTCAACTTCAAAAACTAAAGTGCTAAATGGTGGAATAGATGCACCCGCACCACGCTCACCATAAGCGAGTTCAGAAGGAATGTAGAGCTCCCACTTAGAACCAACAGGCATCAGAGTCAAAGCTTCAATCCAACCAGGGATCACGCCACTAACAGGGAATTCGGCTGGCTGACCACGTTGTACTGAGCTATCAAATACAGTGCCATCAACCAAACGACCAGTATAGTGCACGCGAACGCGGTCGCTACGAGTCGGGATAGCCCCCTCACCTTGATTGATAACAGAGAATTGCAAACCTGAATCTGTGGTTGAAACACCTTCACGTTTTTGGTTTTCTTCTAAGAACGCACGGCCTTCGGCTGCCATTGCTTCTTGGCGAGAAACACGGACGGCATCAGCACGTTCATGAATTTCACGTAGCGCTTTATGTAGTGCTTCAACAGGAACTGAAGGCATATTACCTTCTAGTGCATCAGTCAAGCCAGCAAGGATCGCTTCAGGCACTAAGCCTTCTAAGCCTGACTCTAATAGTTGTTGGCCCACTTGTAAGCCAATCCCATAGCTTGCTTGTGCTTCTACTGAATCAAAATTTTGGTTTGCCATGAAAATACCTGTATGGTTTTAAGAAAAAACCAAGGATAACAGCCTTACACTTATGGGTAAACCTAAACGATTAGCTCATCCTTCTTCATATCGCAATACTTTATTTAACGCACTAAAGCTGCCTAAAGGCCTTTATGACATATTACATCGGTTTTTTAATCGCTGTAATATGTCAATTGTCTACAACTCTGATGATAGTTGTTTCAGTATAAACCCTTCTAATGAATCACTAATTTCTTCTAACACGCCAGCAAGAGATGACCAAACTAAAATGGCACCTATATCATTATCATATAGGTAGAATTGCCCATCGCCAGCATCCATGAGTGGTACAGCAGATGCTGGAAAGTTCGAGTTTTCCTGACGCAATTCAGGGGTTGAACGTAAAATATTCAGCCATGATGTTTCTTTAACCCCTAATCCAAAAAATTCATAAGAGAGGTAAGAAAGCACCCCAAAATTCAACAACCACTGTTTATATTCCGCAGAAAATGTCATGTTCAGCGTCTTTTCAGCTTCCGTCAACTCCGTTAACGTTGCAGGGCGAGTCAGCACATCATGGCTCTTCGTAAACTCAATTAGCTTATTCATTGCATTCCCTCATTTTGTTGGAGTTTAATTTCTTCTGCGCGAGCTTTCCAATGTTCTGCCCGCTCCTTATTAAAGTCATTGCGGTCAATTTCAGATTCTTTGGTCACATCATGAAGAATTTTATTATTACCGCCCCCCATATGTTCGCTGCGAGTTAGCTCAGCTAAAGGAGAATCTGTATTTTGACCGATATGATGAAGTTCGTAGGGTTTTCCATCCGCATCTAATGGTGCCAATCCTTTTTCCATCCGCTCTAGATTGGTTTGCCCAAAGTCATCGGTTTGCTCAAGGTCAATGTCTGTTCGGATCAATGCATCTTTACCATTAATTTCTGTACATTCTAGCTCTGCATCTAAATATATTTGAGCTTCTTCTTCACTGCCGATACGTTCTATAACATCGTCACTATAATCATGGTCACTCATGATATCTTTTGTTTCAGCGGTGAGTTCATGCCTTAAAGTTGTCGATTCTAAAGCGATAGGTTTATCTAATTTAGTGATATCAATATCACGAATATCAATTCCTTTAGATAACCCTTCTTTAGCAAACTCTTTTGCTATTTCCCTGATAATGATGTCACTCATTGTATGGCTTCCTTTATGTGATTATGCCAGCCCGAATAAATTTTTAACCCTTCCTCCGAGCGCTCTGAAAGATCTTTCATCATGCACTGCTGCAATGTCACCATCAGATCAAGAGGAAGCTCACCGATACGTTGCTTGATTATTAAATTCAGCGCATGGTTTAACTCACTAAAGCTTTGACTACTTTTGCTATATGCTATGACGTCATTGCGACAATCTAATAAATCCACAACATGGTTAGCTAACTGAGCAAAATTATCTTCTTGCTGTAACGTTAGCTCCCCCGTTGATTCAAACTCAGCAATAAAATCACGCAATAAAATTTGTTGGCGTGTTGAAAGATTTAGACGCTGGATCATGGCATATAGCTCTTGGCTATTCACTGTCGTTAACTTGGGTAATCGATGATTTAACATCCAAGACAACAATGTTTGCCAATCTTGTTCAGTGGTATGCTGACGAGGTAATTCACGCTGATAGTTCCAACATGTTGAAGCTTCTTGAAACTTAGCCACTCGACATAAAACAGGCTCTAACCAATCATTTTGATATACCACTGCGACACCGCGCGGCAAGCGAGCAAGCTCATCGAGTTGATCATCATTAAGTGCTGCGGATTTACCAACTACTCGGCGATCAGTTTCCTCAGGTAGACGTAAAATGATTTTAGTATTGGTATTACGTATCGCAGCCATATCGACAGCAGAAGGTGACTGATCTGCAATAATAAACCCTTCTCCCCATGTCCGCATTTCGGCTATTGCATTTGCTAGCATTTCGACTGCCTTGCCTGCAATATCGGCTCCTTCTCCACCTTGGCTACCATTACTCCGTTTCAGCAAATGGTGCGCTTCTTCAAGCACCGTAACGTGCCGTAGTGCTTGGTTCATCTCTGGAGTTGCTGCCCGATGTTCATTTAGGCGGATCACTAATATTCCAGTAATAAAAGATTTAGTTTCTTGCGAACCAATACGACTTAAATCAATAATACAATTGCGATCAAACAGTACCGTATTATCAATTTCATCATCATTGAAAATTTGGCCATTTAGCCCGTTTGTCAAAGAATTAACTCGAGTCACTAAAGAACCGATATAGTTGCTTTTCACTTCCTGTGACCATTCCGAACGCTCAATTACCGTTTTCAATTGCTCTTGTAGATCGACAAAGGTTGGAAATAATGCGGGCTGACAACAATTTTGTGAACTGACGAGATCCCATCCACATGCAGTATAAGATTGTAAAATAGCATCTTTTAACACTGCTGGCATTGCGGCATACATAGGCCAGCACATCGTGAAAACTTCAACAAGGCGGTCTATATGCTCAAAAACATGAGTTTCAGCAGGAAAACGGAAAGGATTAATACGTAATAAAGGTGTGTATTGAGCATTGGAACCAAACACAGCAACGTCGTCTCGTTGACCAAATACGTGTTTATACTCTCCCTTCGCCGGCTCAATCACTAAAAATGGAACATTGTGTTGACCTAGCTGTTCAAGCAAAGCATACACAGTATTGCTTTTACCTGCCCCAGTAGAGCCAGTGATAAACAGATGGCTCGTGAGTTGGTCAATATCCAGTTCAATCGGTGTAGCTAGGTCATTCCATAAATGGCGCATTTGCCCAAGTTTAATCATCCGCTTATTGCAGTTAGAAAACTCAAGACCATCTAAATGTTGTACCTTGCGTCCAAATGAAGGAGTCTGTAGCACAGCAACCGTAGAAGTAGAGCGACGTGGTAAACTCAATTGAAGTGCCATTTCTTTACTTGATACCAGTGTCGCAGGGCTGATCCAATCTATCGACAACATTGGTGCAATTGCGGGTTTTAACGGCGGATGAGCCAATACAGATAGCCAATCTAAAATAGGTTTTTTCGCTTGTGAATTCCATGTTGTTAATGCGAAATCTTCTGTACTTGAGCGCGTACCTCGCATCAATCCTAAAAATAGACTAGCCAAAGATTCGGAAGAGGCTGTGCTATCACCAATAAAATAAGCAGCAGTTTGCCACCCACCATAAGTACGAGCTTCATTCACTCGCTCTAAGTGATGGTCAATTTTCTCCAGTAAGTTTTCAATGGTTTTATCATTCACTTCCAACGAAATTTGTTGATTACTGCCGACTGTTTTATTGATTGATTGACCATCAGTACGTGTGGTTGTGTTGGTTTGAGTATTGGTTTTTGAATCACTCTGAGACCATGTCGACCCAGTCGTTTCCGATGATCCTTCTGTAGAGCTTTCATTCACACTCACATTATGACTGCGATTTAACAGTGCTCCTTTGATCATCCCTTTAAGACCTGCTGCGATCGAGGTTTCTCGACCACTACGATAACCATCCATAATATCGGCGACCATGCCTGATGTGTTTTCAGCTTTCGCAGATCCTTGAGTGGTTGAAGTATTAGTGCCTCGTGTAAAAGAAGTCCCCTGTGAAACCGTCATACCTAAGCTTTCGCCCAGCGACTCACTAATACCTTCGCTGATGCTCAACCCGACTGTATCACTATCCTGAATACCAAAAGAATACTGACGTTTAGCGAGCACCGATAATTGAGAAGAGACTTTCTCATAACCAGTACGAATACGATCGAGATCTTGTGGCGACACAGGTTCCGCAAGAATAATTGCTTGGTAAACTCGGTTTTCAGCAGCATCGATAAAGTGTTCCAAACCTTGCATAAAGTTTTCACGTTCATCCGTTGCTAATGATGGCACACTCGTCACCGCGGTCACTGACGTTGCAGGGTTTTGTTTTTCTTCAGTAATACCATTCAAGCGCTGAGTGGTTTCTGCTGCATTCAAAGGAACTAACTTACTACCTGGAAAATGTCCTTTAAATGCCTCATTCAGCAATTCACCTGAATTATGGCCTAACATTTTTCCCGGTGTACCGCGGGTACCGATACAAATTTCAGTTTCGTCACCATCAGATTTCAGAAATAGAAAGACGCCATAACCCGCAGCACCTAAGGCAGTATAGGCGGCAGTGGTACTTTCAAGTACCGACTGTTTGTTTTGCTGAACAATACGTTCAATGCGAAACAAACGAATATCACTCGAAGGGTTAATCGGCACCCCTTGATAGTCACTGAGTGAGATCACCGGATATTGGCGTAGCTCTGCTAAATAGCTACGGTTGATCAGTAAATTAGCTGAAGCCAAAGAGCCTGCTGCACGCTTTTCCATTTCTTGAATTTGTCTTGGAGCCATCAATGAATTAGACATATCTTCCCCTACAATAATGCAATAATAGCCAATGCCAATACCGCGATAGCACCACCAATTTTCACAGCCAAACTAAGAACTGGCGGGCGAGCTTTCTCGCTTCGTGCTAATGACGACGGACTCGTTTGATAAACGGTATTTGATGTTTTTTGCCCAGCGGAGCTAGTTTGGGCTTGCGGTTTAATGGCAGGTTGATAAATAAAGCGTTCAGTATTTTTTTCACGCAGATACTGATACATCTCCACTAAATGTTCAAAACGCGCTTGAGAAAAGTTTGAGTTTAAATACGCGCAATGCAGATAATAACAATCTGTATCCCATTTTAGTTTATCGGTTTCTAATGGCCTTGCTAACGAGTCTTCTTCATATGGCACAAATAAATTAGCCACATTTTTTTGCGCCCACAGCATCATTTGTTGGATCTCTTGCTGAAGATGACGATTATTTTCTAATTCAGCTAACAGTACTGCGCGTATTTGGTACACAGATCCAGACTCTATAGCTGAAGATAAATTTTGTGTGGGTATAAAATTGTGATCGAGCTTGGGCACAGCCTTAACTTGTTCTAATGAAGTCTCCTTCTTCACTACAAAGCCGACATCGCCTCTTTCTGATAAAAATTGGCAAACATCGACCAAATGGCTTGCTCGCTCAAGCGAGAAGTTTTCTTTTAAACTATTTTTTTGCAAGTTGAAATACTGGCTATTCCAATCAATTCGGTCTTGATTAATTGGATCAACTAATCCCCCCTCCTGATGAATTTGAAATAATTCAGGCTTATTTTCCGTGAGCACCGTTAACATTGATGTCAATAAAGTGAAATCACGTTGTTCACTTTCTAATGCTGCAATAAAAGCGGTTTTTAACTCTGCAATTTCAGGCTGTTGATGTGTCATATCCCCCCTCCTTAAACGCTCAATGTTTGATCAAGTTGAGCCTTAAATTGCTTAATCCAAGCTTTTTGTTCATGTGCTTGAGCAATAGCGATTTCGCGAGCCTCTTGGTTGACCAGTTTTTCCTTCAATGAATCAATAATTTGATTAAATTTACTTTCGAACTCACGATCGATAAAGGCGAGATAGCTTTCAACCAACTTATTTTTATCTTGCTCGGTTTTCTTTTTGGCATTGTCCAGTAGCTGCATAAAATCCGCTTGCAATATACTTCTGCTTTCATCCCAAAGAGGTACCATATCGACATATTTAACATCACGATAATCCCATACAGTACGCGTTCTCCCCCAACTGAACGGATTCCACCAACTAGAATCACTCACTTCTCGCGGGTTATAGCGTTCTTGTTTACTTTTCACATGCTGGCTATTGAGGTTTAAATTGAGAGAAAAATCAGCAATTTCTTCTTTAAGCCCCTGTAAAACAGGCAAATTTAATGTACGGGCATCATCAAATAAAGTGCCAATATACTGCTTATATTCATCATGTAGCTGCTTTTTAATCAGTTCTTGTGAAAGTTGAAAGGCATTTTCACAGTCATTAACCAATTCTTTGTGCAAGAATTCAGCGTTACGCTTAGCTTCATCAAGAATACGTTCAGCTATATTGGGGGTTTCCTGCTGATTTTTCTGGAATTCAGCACCTATTTGAGCGATTTCTTTACTCACTTTAGCCATTTGTTGGGTAAATTGGTTGGCAATAGGTTGAGGAAGCTCTTTACCTCGATGGCGCAATTCCTGTTTATAGCTTTCAGTATTCGCTCCTTCTTTACGGCGCTGCTGTAATATTTCAATTTGCTCATTAAGCAATGCGAGCTCTTGTTCGTCTTGCTCTAATTGCTCAGTAAGTTCCGCTTCGCGCATACCTTTTTCAATCGCTTGGTTCAGTGCGTCATAGGCGCGTTTTAAGCGATTAGGGAAAGTATATTTCTCAATATATTCATCGATCATCACTTCAACCGCAGGCAAACCACTGCGGCGCTCAACACTGGAAATTTTTCTTTCTTCCAATGCACGGCTAACACGTGAAGTTAATGGCATATATGAAGGTAAGTTCATACTCGCTTCTTCAAGGAACAGCTCCGTCATGGTATTGAGATCACCGCGTTCTTTACGTGTCAGATCATCAGGATTTTTGCGTAATAAACGAGTCAAGTTAGCCGAAATTGGGTACACCTGTGGATTTGGAACACCATTATTTTCTAAGTACGCTTTAACGCGTTCTAATGCAGCACTGACATTTTCACCATTTTCAGGGTCAAAGTTATCCATTTTATTGACGGCAAAAATAAAACGATCCTTACTTTGCTTACCACCACGAGCCATCGTTTGTGCTACTAAACGCAATAAGTTTTGGTCGTCATTGATCCCTAATTGAGAGGCATTTAGTACATATAAAATCAGCGGATTACGATAAGAATCTTGAATGAAGCTCATGGTGACTCGTTCATGATCTTCATCTTGACTGTTATTCGGGCCAGGAGTATCAGTGAGTACTAGGCGCACATTTTCACGCTCTTGCATGGAAACAATATCGCCACGTAAATCGATTTGACGAGTATTACTCAGCATATTCCATTCTTTAAGTAACTCTGATGTCACTTCAACTTCTTCACTAACAGAGGAATCGGCATCAATACGGCGCCCCATAAACTGGCTACCAACCGTTTTGTCATCGGTAATTTGCGCAATGGTTGCTGTCGTTGCTTCGTTCGCTGCGGGTAATAAATCTTGTCCCAACATGGCATTAATCAATGTTGATTTACCTGAAGACATGGTGGCAACCACATACAGGTTAAAATCACGATTAAATGCTTCTTGGAACCCTTTGCTAACGCTTTCATTGTTTTCAATATATTCATTGAACTGCGGGTTTTGTTTCGCTTGTTCCATCAATGATTGAATTTCGCTCAGTCGATGTTCTACCTCTTTGACTGGTAACCATTCGACTTCAATTTCCATACCATCAGCACGAGCCGCTTCAGCTGCATCAAGGATATCCATGTAGTCGGATTCAACCCCTTTAAACTCAACACTAAAATGAGTTTCACCATTAAGTTGACGACTGAATTCTTCAAAAATCGACTCTACCCACATTTGTAAACGAAGTTCTTTATAGCTAGATAATTTACAACCTTCAGCTGGTTCTGAACCATTAATTAAAAAATGTGTTTCCACTATAAAGGGATTATGTTCAATATAAATCTTATTCATAATAGACTCTTAAAGATAATGTTTGAGATAAAGTTCTAATGCAGTTAGGCCGCTGTAATTTATAAATTGCATAAGCTCTTGTTTACAAAATTCGTTGTTATTTAGGTGAGGTGTATGTGATCCCTCTATTTTGTTTAACATGACACTAATTTTATTTGGGAGCTGTGCCGCATGGTTTAAAAGATGTTTATTGTGACGAAAACGAATCAACTCATTTTTTAAACAGCTACGCTGCAAACGCGTTGTTGAAGCGTTCGCTAATATTTTTTGTGCAATTAATGCCGCATGCATCATACTTGGAATAATAACTGGTTTAGAAAAGCCAAGTTTTTCTAAATATTGTTGTGCAGAGTTAACGGTATTTTGAATGCTTTCGTCTTTTTCTTCATCAATCTCATCAATTTTATTCAATACAAATATAATTTTCTTAGCCGGATGACTTCCTAAATGTGACTTTATTTCGCTTAATAAATATGCATCATCCTTTGTTCCTAATTGTGTTGCATTAAGAACATAAATAATCATCCCATTTTGGCACTCGTTTAATGCTTCATTAAATAATATCGCATGGTTTGGATCTTGGCTGTTATTTGCACCAGGCGTATCATAAATAATGGGTTTAAAAGCACTTGAGGCAAATCGACTAATATAATGGCTTAATTCGATATGCTTAACTTCAGGGTGTGCATTCCATTGATGGAGTAGTATATTATCAATATTATCTCTCCATTCACGACAGTTCCCATTCCAATCAAAACAAGCACCAGCAGTGCTATTTTTGATAGTTTTCGAATGATGAATTCGAGTAATTGAGGCTGTTGCAGCTTCATTCGCCGACCATAATAAATCAGATCCTAACAATGCATTAATTAAGGAGGACTTCCCTGCACTCATCGTGGCAGCAACAAAAATATTTACTGTTTTGGGAATATTGTTAAGATTATTTTTCGATTTTCTCTTGATACGTTTTCTGAACGATGTCATGCTGTTATCTACTCTTTTAGCCAATCTCGTATAGTGGTAACTAGCTCTTCTTTTAAGTAATAAGGCTCGATTATCTTAATATGTGGTATCCAATATTGAACAGTTGGTAGAAGTTCTGTTGGATGCGAAATTTTTGTTGAAATAATAAGATCACCATCGACAGTGTGATGCTTTATCTCTTGCTCATTGAGTAGCTCACGACGTAAAAAATACTCAGCAACATGAGATGAGACACTCAAGGTTACCTCTACTTTTTGTGTGCTCCCCCATACACTCTCTTCCTGATCGACTTTATCCAATATTTCTTTACTAGGAATAAATGTATCGAATGTACAATTGAGGTTAGTTATTTTAATCAATGAAAAATTTTTAATTTTATTATTATGAATAGCAGCGAGATACCATATCCCATTGTAGTTCACCAATTTATATGGCTCGACAGAATAACTTTTTTCTTTACCACGTCCTGAATAAAAAAAAGATATTTTTCGATGCTCTAAAATGGATTTTTTTATTCTCTCAAAGTCATCGCTATTTATTTTCTCTGTAATATATTTATGCCCATGAACAATAACTCCATTTTCATGTTCACCCTTAAGCAAAGAGTTAATGGTTTCTTGGTTCAGCCTAGGAAACAATCCATTAACACCTACTAAACGTGAAAATAACTCAATGCTGTCAATATCAGATTTTTTATTTATTCGAGTAACAAGAGAATATCCATAATTTTTAGGATCGTGAGAAATGCCAAGAAATGACAATCTCTCCTCAATATCTCTACGAATAGTTCTTTGATGAACACCATATTCTTCAGCAAGCTTAGCTAAATATAATGTTTCACCTTGAAAGAGTCGTAATATAATACTAGCAAGACGAGAAGCCAGTATCGAATTTCTATTTAGCATCCAACATAATCCAATTATTCTAATCAATTGATTATATCACCCGACATTGACAGGATGTGTCACTCAATATTGATTTTTATAATTTTTTTGTAACTTCATATAATTAATAGAAAATTAAATTACTATTCATTAAGTTAAATCACTTATCACCTGATTGGTATTCATACATATATAAGATTTTCAATGGTTTATTTTTTTAATCTATGATCTAAATAATTCTAGATAAGCTCGACAATAAGCGAATGAATTACTAGTTGCATAGAAAATACAAGCATTGGCGTCAGTAAACATAGTCACCATACCTTAGCGAAGGTGCTACAACTTGAAGTATCACGAATATATATTCAAAGCACGCCTAGGTGGTAGACCACATAACCGCATTTATTAACAATTCGATGAATAACCAGTACATTTCTGATTTAATATTTCAGTGATTAAGGCTATAACAAGTTTCAAGCCATCTATACTCTAAATAATTTGAGGGATAGCTAGGCAATAAGTGGATGAGTCACTAGGCGTATAGAAAATACGATGACTGTTACGAATGAACGTCATCGCCATAGATTAGCGAAAAGCGCTGCAACTTGAAGTATGTCAGGTATATAAACACGCAGTATGTTGAGTTATTTTGGCTCTATAAGCTATCTTTCTACAAAAAATGCCCAAACCTTTCCTAGACAAGGAGGAGCCATGTTTAAACTTTCGGTATTTCATCGTATTGGTATCGCTATTTTAGCCATTATCATTATAGCGGCACTATTTTGGCCTACAGGTGAAAAAAACACCGAAAGCCAAATTACGCAAAATCAGCCTCAACCGATTGTTGTACCACCACCGACAACGCCTGAAATCATCACCTCAACACCAGAAGAGCCTGTCAGTAACGGGGACTCTGAGCAACCACAAATAGGCTTACCGACTGAACCTGAAATAGTTCAAGAGCCTCCAGAGGATCCTGCGCCAGTTGATACCACTCCACCAGCGACAACGACACCACCAAAACAAACGCAGCAGCCGACGACAGCATCTCAACCATCGGCAAATGAGTGGCGGAATTATCAAATACAGAAAGGAAAAACACTCGCGCAGCTATTTCGTGATAATAATTTGCAGGCTAATGATGCCTTTGTCATGGCACGAGCCGAAGGGGCAGAAAAACCCTTAAGCAACTTACATAAAGGCCAAAAAGTTCGCTTAAAAGCGAATGCTAAAGGTGAAGTAGAGGTGTTGGAGATCACCACTCCAGATGGAAAAACCTTTAGTTTTGCTCGTTTAAGCGATGGTAGTTACTACCGTACACCTTAGTTTTAGTAAAATCATTTATTACAGACAATAAAAAACACCGGACCAGCCGGTGTTTTTTTGTGCCATCAGTAAACTCATGGCACTACCATCATTATTGATTACTCAGCAACGATGATAACGTTCAGCTCTGCAAAAACATCGCTGTGTAACTGGAAGTGAACTTCGTGGTCACCAGTAGTACGCAGAACGCCGTTTGGCAGGCGAACTTCGCTTTTCGCGATTGCAACGCCAGCTGCAGTTACTGCATCAGCGATGTCACGAGTACCGATAGAACCAAACAGTTTACCTTCGTCACCCGCTTTAGAAGCGATAGTGACAGAACCCAGTGCAGTAACAGATGCTGCACGAGCCTGAGCTGCTGCTAGAACGTCAGCTAATTTAGCTTCCAGTTCAGCGCGGCGAGCTTCGAAGAATTCGATGTTTTTCTTAGTTGCAGGAACAGCTTTGCCCTGTGGAACTAAGTAGTTACGAGCATAGCCCGATTTAACGTTAACCTGATCACCCAGGCTACCTAGGTTAGCTACTTTATCAAGCAGAATAACTTGCATTACCTTATCCTCTTAAAGTCGTTAATGGACTGTACCAATTACTGATGACGATCAGTATATGGCAACAGAGACAGGTAGCGAGCGCGCTTGATAGCACGAGCGAGCTGACGCTGATATTTTGCACGAGTACCGGTGATACGGCTTGGTACAATTTTACCACTTTCAGTGATATAGTTTTTCAGCGTTGCGATATCTTTATAGTCGATCTCTTGAACGCCTTCCGCTGTGAAACGGCAGAACTTGCGACGACGGAAATAACGTGCCATATGGCTAGTCTCCAGAATCTATCAAATCAATCTGCTCGGCATGAAGGACCAGTTTACTTAGGCCATTGCGCCCTTGGTGGGTGCTAATAAAACCAGTGACTGTAATCCGACTGCCGACCGTTATACTGTGAGTATGGGCTTGTAAGGTTTGTCCGCTAGCAATTATGGGCATTCTGCACCATGCTTGCCGAGTCAACCCAGCTTCCTGTTGTTCCGAACGATGTTCTAAAACAAACTGGCAGTGAGGGATGCCCGATGGACTCACTTTTCGAATCAATGCTTTACAGACTGTACCTGTGAGCACCAAACGATTAGTGAACACCTGCGCAATTACTCTTCAGAATCCCCAGCTTCTTCAGCTTCTTCATCCTGATATTCATCAGACAGGTCACGGCCACGACGTTCGTCTTTAGCTTTAACCATTGGAGAAGCTTCTGTTACTGCGTGTTTTAAGCGCATAACCATGCTGCGGATAACGGCATCGTTGAAGCGGAAGTTAGTTTCCAGCTCATCAATCGCTTCCTGTGGAGCTTCTACGTTCAGCAGAACATAGTGAGCTTTGTGCAGTTTATTGATTGGGTAAGCCAGTTGGCGACGGCCCCAGTCTTCTAGACGGTGGATTTGACCTTGTGCGTTAGTGATAACAGCACTGTAACGCTCGATCATACCCGGAACCTGTTCGCTTTGGTCAGGATGGACCATAAAAACGATTTCGTAATGACGCATTAGTAGTTGCTCCTTACGGATTATTCAGCCTCCTGTCAGGGTTAACCGCGGCCCGCGGAGGCAAGGAACTTATTGAGTGCGGCTAAAAAATTGACGCGTAACTATACCCATCCCAGAGGAAAAACTCAAGGGATGGCGACAAATTATTTATTTTGCACTGCGCTGACGTACAGCTTCAAATAAACAAACACCTGTCGCTACAGAGACATTCAATGAAGAAACCGTGCCCGCCATTGGAATACTAATGAGCTCATCACAATGCTCACGGGTTAAACGACGCATTCCTTCACCTTCAGCGCCCATTACTAGAGCCATTGCCCCTGTCAGTTTACTTTGATAAAGCGTATGGTCTGCTTCACCAGCAGTACCGACAATCCAAATATTATACTCTTGCAACAAACGCAATGTTCTTGCCAAGTTAGTCACACGGAACAGTGGTACACTTTCTGCTGCACCACATGCCACTTTTTTGGCAGTTGCATTCAATTGTGCGGATTTGTCTTTAGGCACAATCACCGCATGTACGCCTGCCGCATCGGCACTACGTAGGCAAGCACCCAAGTTATGGGGATCTGTCACACCATCTAAAATTAATAAGAATGGCGCTTCTGTACTTTCCAGAAAATCAGGTAAATCACCTTCTTGATACTGTTTACCCGGCAGCACCTTTGCAATAATGCCTTGATGCACAGCCCCTTCCGTTTGTGTATCCATCCATTGGCGATTAGCAACTTGCACAACAATGCCAAGCGCCTCGATTTCATGAATAATCGGCATCAAACGGCGATCTTCACGCCCTTTTAAAATATAAACTTCTTTGATCCGTGATGCATCACGATCAAGTAAGGCTTTCACTGCATGAATGCCGTAAATAATTTCGCTCATAAATATCTTTTTTGTTGATGGAATTCAAGGTGACATCACGTCACCTAACCTAATTTGTTGGCTCACAGTTTGGGGTAGCCTACGCTACCCCCTTTACTTATATTAGCCTGCTTGCTTCTCAGCTTTTTTTGCTGCGCGTTTTGCTTTTAATTTTGCAGTGATCTTCTTCGTCTTATCAGAGGCTTTTTTCGCTTTTGCCTTGGTATCCGCTTTTTTATCGGTTTTTTTATCCGTTTTCTTGCCTTTCTTCTCTGAACGACGGAAAGCTGAATCAGGTTCGAAATTCTTTTCTTTGCTGACATCACGCTTACCACGCGCTGATTTCGTGGCATTTTTAACTTCTTTTTTCATTTTGTCACGAGCTGTTTTGCCCGGATTTTTCGCCTTACGCGTTGTTGAGATCAAGGCGAAATCAATGGTGCGCTCATCCATGTGTACTGCTTCAACACGGATTTCCACTTCATCGCCAAGACGATAAGTGGTACCTGATGATTCACCAATCAAACGCTGACCGACTGCATCATAGCGATAATAATCGTTATCTAATGTCGAGACATGAACTAAACCATCAATGAATAAGTCATTAAGGCGCACAAAGAAGCCAAAACCGGTAACACTGGTGATCAAGCCTGTAAACACTTGACCCACTTGATCCTGCATAAAGTCACATTTTAACCAATCGGCGACATCACGAGTAGCTTCATCAGCACGACGTTCAGTCATTGAGCAATGCTCACCGAGTTGTAACATGCTATCCATATCAGAATGCCAGCCACCTGTTGGTGTCCAACGATGATCCGAATGCCCCTGTTCTTTCGCCAGTAAATATTTGATCCCCCTGTGCAAAGTAAGGTCAGGGTAACGACGAATTGGTGATGTAAAGTGCGCATAGGATTTGAGTGCCAGCCCGAAGTGGCCACGATTTTCAGGATCATAAATCGCTTGTTTCATGGAGCGTAAAATCATCGTTTGCAGCAATTCATGATCAGGGCGCTCTGCCACATCATTCATCACTTGAGCATAATCTTTCGGCTCTGGTTTCATGCCACCCGGTAATGTGAGTCCCAGTTCACTAAACACCGAACGCAGGTTCATCACGCTCTCTTCTTTCGGGCGGTCATGCACACGATATAGCGCAGGTTCTTCATTTTTCTCAACAAAACGCGCCGCTGCAATGTTGGCTAAAATCATGCACTCTTCAATTAACTTGTGAGCATCGTTACGCTCGACAGGTTCAATACGTTCAATGCGTCGCTCGGCATTAAAAATAAATTTCGCCTCTTCCGATTCAAACGAAATTGCACCTCGCTCAATACGCGCAGCATCTAATGTCTTATACAGTGCATGTAGCTGCTCGATATGCGGAACTAATGTTTTGTAATGTTCACGCAGCTCTTCATCACCCTGCAAAATTTTCCAAACTTTTGTGTAAGTCAGCCTTGCATGTGAATTCATCACCGCTTCATAGAATTTAAAGGATGACAAACGCCCCGATGCTGATACGGTCATTTCACAGACCATACACAGGCGATCTACCCCTGGATTTAATGAGCAGAGGCCATTGGATAGTACCTCTGGTAACATCGGCACTACCTGTGATGGGAAATAAACGGAGTTACCACGGCTTCGAGCTTCATCATCAAGGGCTGTTTGTTGACGTACATAATAGCTAACATCCGCAATCGCGACCCATACACGCCAGCCACCACCTTTTTTCGGTGCACAATGTACTGCGTCATCAAAGTCTCTAGCATCTTCACCATCAATGGTCACTAATGGTAAATCACGCAGATCGACTCGACCTTTTTTAGCTGACTCAGGTACATGTTCGCTTAAATCAGCAACCTGCTTCTCAACTTGAGTAGGCCATGTGTGTGGAATTTCATGGGTACGCAAAGCGATTTCAACCGCCATACCTGTGCCCATGCTTTCACCTAAAATTTCAATAATGTTACCTACTGCTTGAGCACGGCGCTGAGGTCTTGAAACCAGTTCAACCACCACCACATTGCCCATGCGAGCACCATTAATTTGATCTTTAGGAATTAAAATATCAAAACTTAAACGGCTATCATCAGGCACCACAAACCCCATACCTGATTCAATAAAATAGCGACCCACAATTTGATTATTACGTGGTTCAAGTACACGAACGACTCGAACTTCAGTACGCCCTTTACGATCTTGGCCATAAGCTTGCGCTAAAATGACATCACCGTGCAGGGCGCGTTTCATTTCATCTTGTGAGAGATAATAATCTTCTTTTTTACCTTCAACGCGCAAAAAACCATAACCATCACGGTGACCAATAACTTTACCTTTCAGTAGGTCTAAGCGCTCTGGTAAGGCGTAACATTGACGGCGAGTGAAGACCAATTGTCCATCGCGTTCCATTGCCCGCAAGCGGCGGCGCAAGGCTTCGAGTTCTTCTTCTGAAGAAAGGTTTAATAATTGTGCAATTTCTTCACGTTTTGCGGGTGCAGTCCGCTTGGTCAGGAGTTCAAGAATAAACTCTCGGCTCGGAATAGGGGATTCGTATTTTTCTGCTTCTCTTTCCTGAAAAGGATCATGTGACATCGTTACCTCCGTTGTCATCAGAATTTGTTATTACTGCCTATCTAATCAAGCAGTAATTGATAAAGCGGGCTGTTGTCTTTGACCATATCAGCCAGCGTATGTTTATCAAGTTCTTGTAAAAATTGTTGTATCGCCTGATGAAGCACACCCTTCAATCGACAGGCTGGTGTTATATGACAAAATTCGCCACTACAGTTAACTAATGTTAAGGGTTCAAGTGCCCTAACAACATCGCCAATGCGTATTGTTTCTGCTGCTTGGCCTAATGTAATCCCGCCATTCTTACCACGTGTTGCTTTAATATAGCCAAGGTGACTGAGCTGATTAATGATCTTAACCATATGATTACGCGAGACACCATAAACTTCAGTGACTTCTGTGATACTGGTCATTTTCCCCTCAGGGAGCGATGCCAAGTATATCAATGCACGTAATCCATAGTCCGTAAAACTTGTTAGCTGCACAATCACCTCAAAATTTTTGGCTAGGCCAATGGCAATCTCACCATCTGTGCCTTTTCAATCTCAAATTATAGAAAAATTATTGTCGACGTGTTGCGTGAGGCCAATACCTTAATCACCACTAGACTTCACGTTATTGGTCTTCGCGCTACAGTCACTCAGTATCAGTAATCCTATTCTCAAATGAATAAACTCACCCTAACAATAAGATAATGGAGCTAATTTCGCTTCAATTTGACATCACAAAATAGCGTTTAACTTAACTTATCAACAAAGAAAAATGGCTCTATCATGAGATAGTAGGATCAGCAATTACCATTATAGGGTGTTTAGTTGTCACCCTTTTTCGCTCTACCTTGACAACAAAGAATATCAAAGAACAATCGAACACATAATAGCACATATTTTTTAGCGACTCGTGTTTCTTGAGCTTACCTTAGTTTATCTATACTGTTTAGAAAGAGTCATAACGGAATAGATACTGCTGGATCCACTTTTAATATCAAATCTTTTAATTTGATCTGCTTTACAATGAACGGTTAGTACCATAAAGAGGTGACATAGGAAATTATGGAACAAATTATTGAAATATATAATTATATATCAGGGAACACCTTCTTAATGACTTCCCTTCTAGTGGCCATATTGCTACTCACATGGTTTGTTGGAAAAGTGATTTTTTTGCGGTTTGCTAGAAGATTATTACCATTACTCACTAATTTAAGTGATGATGAGTTAATTGATGGAGTTGCGCGAAAAATAGCGTCGATCGTCGCCGTGACGTTAGTACTTTATATCAATCAGATGCTGCCTTCATTTTCTGATGAAGTGAACATTACCTTTAAAACTATCTGTTGGGCGCTGATTATTATTAATGTTGCCGCATTAGTGAATGATGGGCTAGATGTATTTATCCTGCGCCAATCAAAAAAAGTGCTACATCGCAATAATTCGATCAAGGGCTATATTGAAATAGCTAAAATTGTCGTTTGGATAATTTCCTTTATCTTGATCATCGCATTGATGACCGAACAATCTCCAATCATTATCATTTCCAGCTTCGGTGCTATCGCGGCAGTATTAATGTTTGTATTTCAGCATACACTGTTATCGTTTGTCGCCAATATTTTGGTATCAAATGGAAAGGTATTAAAACTGTATGATTGGATCGAATTACCCAGCAGTAATATCAGCGGAGAAGTCATTGATATAGCACTACATACTATTACGGTTCGAAATTGGGATAACACTATTTCACGTATTCCCACCAAAGATTTTTTGACCGAAAAATATACTAACTGGCAACCGATGTTTTCTTCAGGAGGACGTCGCATTAAGCGCAGCTTTTATATTGACCAATCGTCTATCTGCTTTGCAACTGAAGATCTGATCAGCGAATTAAAAAATACCGCTCCGTTACGTCAGAGTATAGAAAATATGCTAGAAGAACGAGGTGATATCGGTGATATAAATGACTGGATAATGAATAATGGCGTCACTAACCTACAGCTATTTCGAAAATATATTTTGAATTGGATAAAAATGCGCGGTGATGTCAGAACCGATATGTATTTAGTCATACGTACCATGCCACCAACACCCAATGGACTACCTGTCGAAATCTATTGTTTCACCCGTTCAACCACTTGGGTTGAATATGAAGAAGTCCAATCGGAAATTTTTGAGTATGTTAATGCGTCTGCAAACTACTTTAAACTACGGATCTATCAACACCCATCCGGAAGTGACTTAGCGAGTTTAAAATATCGGTAACAAATAACAAAAAACACCGAATAAATCGGTGTTTTTTCATCTGCTTATCAGCACTTTTTAATGCATGCTTCTAGCAAGTCGCTATCTGTAGACTATACGTCAAACGGGTCACGTAGGATCATAGTCTCTGAGCGATCAGGACCTGTTGAAATAATATCAACTGGGATACCGGTTAGTTCTTCAACGCGCTTGATGTAATTCAAAGCGGCTTGAGGTAATAGCGCTCTGTCTTTAACACCAAATGTTGTTTCATTCCAACCAGGCATGACTTCATAAACTGGTTCTAAACCTTCCCACTCGTCAGCTGCTAACGGTGTGGTTTCAAGAACTTGACCATCTGGACGGCGGTAGCCTACACAGATTTTAACTTCTTTTAGACCATCTAAAACGTCCAGCTTCGTCATACAGAAACCAGACAATGAGTTGATCTGAACCGCGCGGTTAATAGCAACAATGTCTAACCAACCTGTACGACGTTTACGACCAGTAGTTGCGCCAAACTCTTGGCCTTTTTCACGCAAAAACTCACCCGTTTCGTCAAACAGCTCAGTTGGGAATGGACCCGCACCAACACGCGTTGAATAAGCTTTAATAATACCTAATACATAGCTAACATAACGTGGGCCTAAGCCTGAACCTGTTGCTACACCACCCGCAGTGGTATTTGAAGAGGTTACATATGGGTAAGTACCGTGATCGATATCCAGTAATGTACCTTGTGCACCTTCAAACATGACTAATTCATTCTTCTGATGTGCTTTATAGAGCAGATCAGAAACATCAATTACCATACCGGTTAAGATATCAGCAACTGCCATGATATCGTCGAGCGTTTTTTGATAATCAACCGCTGGCTCTTTATAGTAATTCACCAGCTGGAAGTTATGGTACTCAACGATTTCTTTTAACTTCTCAGCAAAAGCTGCTTTATCAAACAAATCGCCAACACGTAGTCCACGACGAGCAACTTTATCTTCATAAGCAGGGCCGATACCACGACCTGTTGTACCGATCGCTTTCGCACCACGTGCTTTTTCGCGCGCATTATCTAACGCAACGTGATAAGGCAGGATCAGTGGGCATGCTTCAGAAATATACAAACGTTCGCGAACAGGCACACCGCGTTCTTCTAATTGCTTCATCTCTTTCATCAATGCATCAGGCGCAAGTACCACACCGTTAGCAATAATGCTGATGACATTTTCACGAAGAATACCGGATGGAATTAAGTGGAGAACGGTTTTTTCACCGTTTACAACAAGAGTATGGCCAGCATTATGGCCGCCCTGATAGCGAACTACATATTTAGCGCGCTCTGTCAGCAAGTCTACAATCTTGCCCTTCCCTTCGTCACCCCATTGGGTGCCCAGTACGACAACGTTCTTACCCATTTCGAAATACACTCGGTTGCTTAAAAATGAATTCTACCATCTAAAATAATCTGTTCCAGTGATTTTTAGCACAGTAAAAATTTTTTTGCTGGAAAGCCAAAAAGATGGCATTTTTTATTTCTGTCATAACCCAAACTGACCGTAATCTGCTTGAGAAGCATGAATTTTCCCTGAAAAATCCGCAACTTAAAATGACAGGCGAAAAAAAAGCCCGCGAAGCAGGCTTTTCTTTACTAGATTAACAGTTATTTTCAACTGTTGCACGTAACTTAAGCGATTACATGTAACTTAATCAGTCGCACGTAACTTAGTTGGCGCTTTCATAAAACGGAAGAAGTCAGTATCTGGGCTAAGCACCATAACATCATCACCATTTTTGAAGCTCTGCTCGTAAGCACGTAAACTACGGATAAAGGCATAGAACTCAGGATCCTGATTGAAGGCATCAGCAAACAGTTTTGTTGCCATCGCATCACCTTCACCGCGCAGCGTCAATGCTGTACGCTCAGCTTCGGCTAAAGTTTCAGTTACCGTTTTATCAGCAACCGCACGGATCTTCGTCGCTTCTTCCTGACCTTGCGAACGATGTTGACGTGCAACGGCTTCACGTTCTGCACGCATACGTGCATAGATAGCCTCAGAAACTTCGTTTGGCAGTTCAATACGTTTGATTCGAACGTCAACCACTTCGATACCTAACGCAGCCATACTGTTTGCGTTAACAACCAGTGGCTTCAGGTTAGTTTCTTGCTCAACGCGTGCTGCCGCAGAAGCGATAGCAGCATCAGCATCTTTCGTTGCATCATCTGTCGCGGTTCCTTTGTTCAACGCATCACGTACATCAATGGTTAAACGACCACGAGAGTCTGTGATGATATCTTTTACGCTTAAACGACCAAACTCAGAGCGTAAACGGTCACTAAACTTACGTTTTAACAGTGTTTCCGCTTGATAAGGGTTACCACCACCCGTTGCCACATAATAGCGGCTAAAGTCAGTGACGCGCCATTTCAGGTACGAATCCACCATCAAGTCTTTGTTTTCGCTAGTTAAGTAACGGTCTGCTTGAATTTCTAATGTCTGAATACGTGCATCTAGCATTTTCACCGTTTCAATAAACGGAACTTTAAAGTGCAGACCCGGCTCATAAATGATCGGTTTGTTTTCAGAGTCACGCAGTACCTTACCAAAACGCAACACAATGCCACGATCAGTTTGAGGAACAATAAAGATTGATGCGTAAGCGACTGCCAAAATGGCAATAACGATAACAATTAGCGATTTACGCATGATTATTGTCTCCCTACTCTAACGGCATCACCACGAACGCCACTGCTTGGCTGTGCTGGTGCCGAACCATAAGATGATGAACTGTTAGTGTTTGGATTCATCACTTTAGGTGCTAAGCTTGATTTTGGTGCCGCACTGTTGTCACTACCACGCATTAATTGATCCAGTGGTAAAACTAACATGCTGTTGCTCTTATCATTGGCGATAATTTTACGTGTATTACTTAACACACGCTCCATGGTGTCAATGTAGAGACGCTCACGGGTGATTTCAGGTGCTGCACGATACTCAGGCAACATTTTGGCAAAGCTAGCCACCTCACCCTCTGCTTTAAACACCACACTGGCCTTATAAGCTTCAGCTTCTTCGATCAGCTTCTGCGCGTTACCTTTTGCCATTGGCAGAACTTCGTTACGGTAAGCATGCGCTTCACGAATCGTTTTTTGCTCTTCTTCCCTTGCCGCGATCACGTCATCAAATGCTGCTTTAACATCTTCAGGTGGACGAGCTGCTTGGAAGTTGACGTCGAGCAATGTGATACCCATTTTGTATGGGGCAATAGTCGCTTCGAGCTCTTTTTGCGTTACATCACGAATAAATGCACGATTTGTCGTCAAGACTTGTTCCATTGCTGACTGACCAATAACACCACGTACCGCACTGTCTAAAGCTTGGCGTAAGCTGTTATCAGGGTTAGTCACACTGAACAGGTATTCAGCAGGATCGGTCACACGATACTGTACGTTCATTTCAACGCGGATCACGTTTTCATCTGATGTCAGCATCATGCCGTTAGTTGCTTGTTCGCGGACTGTTTCAACGTTAACTGGGATCACTCTATCAATAAACGTTGGTTTCCAGTTCAAACCAGGCCCTACAATACCGCTATATTCGCCAAAGCGTAGCACAACGCCTCGGTCACTTTCTTTAATGGTATAAAAACCTGAACCGGCCCATACAACGACTACCGCAGCCAGAGCCAACATACCAAGACGGCCACTGATTTGTGATGGTTGCTTATTGTCACCATCACCATTGCCGCCTTTTTTACCACCAAGCTTACTGCTCAGCTTACGAAAGAGATCGTCGAGATCAGAAGCCCCACGTTTTCGACCACCTTTATTCCCGCCAGAGTTGCCGCCTTTATTGCCGCTTCCCCACGGATCGCGGTCTTGTCCGTCATTACCGGGCTGATTCCACGCCATGTTTTAGCTCCATATCTTTATGATTGATTTTTCGGGTTAAGAGCAAAGCATTACTCTTAATATCAATTCCATCTCCTAGCGACATATTAAATCACATAGCTAGGCAATTGTTGTTCCTGTTTGCACAAACGCAGCCAATCAACCATTGGCATACGCACCTCAAGGCCAATTGAGCCGTCTTCCTCTTGCCATTCACGCTCAATAGCTTGGAGCTGATAAAAACGGCTACGTAGACGACCTGCACTTGGTGGCAAACGCATTTCAACGTGTGCGATTTCACCTGAAAGGCGTTCCGTCAGTGCTTGTAGCAACAAGGGGATACCTTCACCCGTTTGCGCTGAAACCCAGACACGAACCGGCTTGTTATCCTCATTTCTGTCGATACGCGGGACAAAATCCTCCAGCATATCCACTTTGTTCATAACTAATAGTGTCGGGATCTCATCAGCTTCAATTTCTTCCAAAACACTTTCGACCGCATGAATGTTTTCATCCAAACGGTTATCCGCTGCATCAATAACGTGTAACAATAAAGTTGCTTCACGTGTTTCCTGCAACGTTGCTTTAAAAGCCGCAACTAAATCATGTGGTAAGTGACGAATAAACCCAACTGTATCTGCAAGCACAACCGTCCCAACATCATCAACGTCAATACGCCTCAATGTTGGATCGAGTGTTGCAAACAGCTGATCAGCCGCATAAACCTCTGACGATGTCATTCGGTTAAATAAACTTGATTTACCCGCATTGGTATAACCCACTAACGATATCGTTGGGATATCTGCTTTATTACGTGCTTGCCGGCCTTGTTCTCGCTGCTTTTCGACTCGACTAAGGCGGGATAAAATCTGACTGATTTTTCCCCTTAATAACCGACGGTCAGTTTCAAGCTGAGTTTCACCAGGGCCACGTAGACCGATTCCACCTTTTTGGCGCTCAAGGTGCGTCCATCCTCTCACAAGGCGAGTGGACAAGTGACGTAATTGCGCGAGTTCAACTTGCAGTTTCCCTTCGTGCGTCCGCGCCCTTTGCGCAAATATATCTAAAATCACGCCTGTACGGTCAACAACCTTACATTCGCATAGCCGTTCAAGGTTACGTTCCTGAGCAGGGCTAAGAGTATGGTTAAATAACACCACATCTGCACCACTTTCCTTTACTGCATCAGCGATTTCTTCCGCTTTCCCTTCCCCGACATAGTATTTAGGATGAGGGGACTTTCGACTGCCTGTTACTATCTGTACGGGTTTAACCCCCGCAGATGTCACGAGTGACTCAAATTCCGCCAGATTTTCAGTGTCTTTTTCTTGAGAAAAAAAGACATGTACCAATACAGCCAGCTCACCGCCTTCATACCTATCAAACAAGGGCTATAACCTCTTAGGCTTAATCACTATAAAGACAAAGGAAAAACACAGGTAAAGTCTCCCTACCTATGTTTTCCTTGAATTTTAACGTGCAACTGGTATTACTCAGCAGCTTCGCCATCCTGTTGAGCAGGAGCCCCAGCGTGATAATTACCATTGCCTGCACCACCAGCAGCGCTACCGCTATGATGAGAAACAGGACGAGCAGGGACAACAGTAGAGATAGCATGCTTATAAACCATCTGACTTACTGTATTTTTCAGTAAAATGACAAACTGGTCAAAAGATTCAATCTGCCCCTGCAATTTGATGCCGTTAACTAAATAAATTGAGACCGGAACCCTTTCACGACGTAATGCGTTCAGGAACGGATCTTGCAAAGATTGCCCCTTAGCCATTCTATGTTTTCCTTATTTTGTTGTTTTTAAATGAGAACCTTACGGCTCCAAAAAGTAACTACTCAAAAATTGCGCTTAACCGTTCTAATTGTACACAAACAATGGCTCTATGCACGTATATACTTCAAGTTACAGGGTTGTTGGCAACATTCATTTGTACCCGTTACATAGTCATTTACGTATCTAACGGCTCAGTGACTTGTTACCTAACCATACTCGTCATACCTCAAGCTACGACATGGTTGACTACGTTCACTCACACTAGTCACATAATTTTCATGCTTCTAGCGGTGCGCTCGCTTGTCGCCTCGCTGCACCTAAAATTATTAGAGTATACACCTCAAATTAATTAGCGTATGACCTGCATAACTGCCTTAAGCGCCTGCTGTGGTTGTTCACTATCTAACCAATGAACATTTTCCCAGCTTCTCAACCAGGTAATCTGGCGTTTTGCCAATTGGCGTGTTGCACAAATTCCCCGATAAACCATTTCATCATAATTTATTTCGCCTTCCAGATATGACCACATTTGTCGATAACCCACACAACGGATTGAAGGTAAATCAACATGTAAATCACCTCGTTTATAAAGAGCACGAACTTCCTCTTCAAAACCAGCGGCTAACATCTGATGAAAACGTTGTTCAATGCGCTCATGTAAAATTTTACGATCTTGGGGCGCAATAGCAAACTGAAACACATTATAAGGTAATTCTTCACCTGCTGTTTGTGTCATTTCAGTCAAAGTTTGCCCTGAAATGAGATATACCTCTAAAGCTCGGGATAATCTTTGTGGATCATTCGGATGAATCCTAGCTGCCGCAACAGGATCAACCTCAGCTAAACGGCGATGTATTTCAGTCCACCCTTGTAATTGTGCTATTTGTTCAATTTCTGCACGCACAACAGGATCTGCTGAAGGTAATGGCGAAAGACCTTCAAGCAAAGCCTTAAAATACAACATTGTGCCGCCCACTAATAATGGAATTTTACCTTGAGCGGTAATTTCATCCATTACATTTAGTGCGTCTCGCCGGAAATCGGCAGCGGAATAAGGTAAAGAAGGATCGAGAATATCGATCAGACGATGAGGCGCTTGACTCAGTTCCTCTGCATTTGGCTTCGCTGTGCCGATATCCATACCACGGTAGATCAGCGCCGAATCGACACTGATTATCTCTACAGGCAAGTGTTGACGCAAAGCAATCGCCAACGCGGTCTTACCTGAGGCCGTAGGCCCCATCAGGAATATTGCATTCGGTTTGTTTTGAGTTACCAATTCACTCATTTGTTAGCGTAGCTACCACGGGTTGTAAATTAATTAATTGTAATAATGTTGGTGACGGCTTTTTAACCTGCTGCGGGCAAAGCCGCTCAACATCAGCGAGTAACTGTACTGCTTGCGCTAAACTCCAGCTTTCTTGCATTTTTTCTTGTGAAACTGTTTTTGCAAGCCACTGTGCAATATCTTGATGTGATAAATGCTCTTTTGACGACAAAAACGCCAGTAAATTGGCAAAAAGCTGTGATAAATTTTGCGTTCTTAACGGTAACGATACCGCATGAATAGTAACTTTTCCATGAGATATCGTGGCTTCAATACCAAATAATGCCAATTGTTCCTTATTACGCTGAAAAATCGCAATTTCATCATGACTAAGTGTCAATTTTAGCGGGATCAACAGCGGCTGAGGTTTTAACGCTTCTCCTGTTGGAGATAATTGCGCCAACTTCAACAAGTAATTTGCTTCAGTTAAGGATAACAGGATTAACCCTAATGAAGACTCAATTAATGCAAAGTTTTTTGCGTAAATTGTCAATACTTTACCAAAAGTATAGCTATTGGCATTTTCTGCAACAGACTGAGAAGAAATAACCGAGCCATCTAATGGCGGGCGAGTTGGGAATAATGGTTTTTTATCATCTTCAGCAACAGGAACTGACATTAATGCCTGATACAATTGACCTGCTTTACGATCGTATGTTGGTGCTGTGTGTTCAAACCCACCCTTTGCTCGGTTTACATGGCCGATTGGCTCCGATGATGATGAACGTGGTTTTTCACTGTACAAATGCTCCGTTTCAGAAAGAGCCTCTCGCTCAGGCTTTATTGTCAGAGGCACTGCTGATGGGGCAAAATAATTATCACCCGCTGCGGTTCTGTTCACCACTTCATGAGTAACAGGTTCTATTCCCGGTAATTCATCCGCTTGATGTGCATTTAATAGCGCAGTCCGCACCCCTTGATAAATAAAATCATGCACTAACCGCGCTTGATGAAAACGCACTTCATGTTTAGCTGGATGCACATTAACATCAACCTGTTGAGGATCAACCGTTAAGTAAAGCACATAGGCTGGTTGCTGATTTTCATCTAGATGCCCTTCATAGGCCTGACGAATAGCATGGTTAATCAACCTGTCCCGCATCATTCGTCCATTCACATAACAATATTGAATATCACTAACAGACCCAGCAGAGGGCGACACGATCCAACCTTTAATACCAAGGTCACCGTGATCCCATGCAATAGCCAATGCACCTTGCATAAAACCGGTACCACACACCGCGGCTAAACGACGCTCTTGCTGCGTGTCATCTTGTGCAGCACGATATTGCTTAACTAACTTACCATTATGATTCAAATTAATGGCGACATCAGGACGAGAAAGCGCAATACGCCGTACAATTTCATCAATATGACCAAATTCCGTTTTTTCCGTACGCATGAATTTACGCCTTGCTGGCGTATTATAGAAAAGATCTAATACTTCAACCGTTGTTCCATTAGGGTGAGCCGCAGGCTTGACAGTCACCGCCATATCACGCCCTTCTGCATATGATTGCCAAGCTTCGCTCTGCTGCGCGGGTTTTGATGTTAGAGTTAAACGCGACACTGAGCTAATACTCGCTAAGGCTTCACCACGAAACCCCATACTCACAATCGCCTCAAGATCATCCAATGTCGCAATTTTACTCGTAGCATGGCGAGCTAATGCAAGGATCAGTTCATCCTTACTGATACCACAGCCATTATCACGAATACGGATCAACTTTTCTCCACCACGCTCAATATCAATATCAATACGTGTTGCCCCCGCATCTAGGCTATTTTCAACCAGTTCTTTGACAACAGAGGCGGGACGCTCAACAACCTCACCCGCAGCAATTTGGTTGGCAAGTTGGGGAGAAAGGATCTGTATCGCCATGCCTTATCTCCTTATTTAGGTGCAGCTTGCAGAGGGTTTGCCAAAAAGTATTGACGCAAACCTTGATGAATAGCTTCTGCGACTTGTTCCTGATAAGCATCCGATTTTAGTAACTGCTCTTCCGCACTGTTACTGATGAAACCAGTTTCAACAAGAATCGACGGAATATCAGGCGAACGTAGCACACCTAAACTTGCGTGTTCCGGACTACTTTTATGGATATTACCCACTTTTCGTAACTGACGTATCACATGCACAGCAACATCATAGCCAACGCGCTGTGAGTGGCCGAATTGCAAATCAAGTACCGCTTGGCTTAAATAAGGATCAGCCCCATTCAGAGCATCTCCCGCACCACCAAGCAATTCAGATTGTTTTTCACGTTGCTCTAACCAACTACCTAATTCGCTATTTGCTCGGCGGTTAGAAAGTACCCATACCGATGCACCACGAGCTCGACTATTTGGCGCAGAGTCAGCGTGAATAGACACAAGCATATTGGCATTTTTTTTACGAGCGACATCCGAACGACCACTTACCGAAATAAAATAATCACCATCACGGGTCATTGCGGGTTTAAACATGGGGTCTGCATCTAATTTCGCATATAACTTACGTGCCACACTTAAAGTAACATCTTTTTCACGGTAACCATTTTTACCGATGGCGCCAGGATCTTTGCCTCCATGGCCTGCATCGATTGCAATCACAACTTGTTTAGAACCTTTGGGCATCGTTTTATTTGTCTTCACAGGCACAGGTACCGCAGCCGACGGCGAATTCATTTTTAGCTGTTTATCTGGGACAGCATTACTTCTGCTTTGCGCAGATTGGGCGCTATTATTAAATGTAGTGGCCGAATTTCCTTTGCCTGTAGAAAGCGTAAAGACGACTTGATACTGACCAGCCACTTGTTTAAGTGATGCTTGAGCTTTTGCTGCTGCCGCTAATTCTAAAACAATACGTTTATGTTGACTTGTCGGTGGCTGACTAGCGCGGATCACTTTGACTAGATCACCCGCGGGCAATTTCATAGGTAATCCGATGATTTCACCGCTTTGTTTCAGATCAATAACCAGCCGCTCTGGCGAATGCAAAGGGAAAAATTTGTAATCAGGGCTGCCATCTGCAAATGTTAAGGTCACCTCTGCATTTGATGGGCTGTTGTTTACCTGAATATTCGATAAGGTGGCTGCTTGTATAGGGCTAGCAACCAACAATAACGCAAAAATAGTCAACAATAATAAGAAGGAGAAGAAGCTCCTTTTTGTTATTTTTATTGGCAATGCATTCGTCATGAGCAATATATCCCTTAGAGTGCTTGTAATGCTTCTAACAACGACTCCCCATTTGCAGAAAAAGCAATAAAGTGAGCCTGACGACCTTCACCTTGATAAGTTAAATGCAGCTCAAGGTCAGCTTCAGGTAAAAAACCTTTGCCTTGTTGAGGCCATTCCACCAAACAGATCGACTCAGGGGAGAAATAATCACGGATCCCCATAAATTCCAGTTCTTCTGGATCAGCCAAACGGTAAAGATCAAAATGAAAAACTTGCTTACTAGGAAGATCATAGGGTTCTACAAGTGTATAAGTAGGGCTTTTCACATGCCCTTGATGCCCTAACGCTTGTAAAAAACCACGGCTAAATGTCGTTTTGCCTGCACCAAGATCGCCATATAAATTGATCACGGTCCCTTGTTTACAAGCGGCTGCGACAGCACGCCCTAATGCTACGGTCTGTTCTTCGTTAGCAAGTTGTAAAATGCGTTCTTTCATGAATGGTTTAATCAGCTTTATAAAAAATAGATCAATTTAGTGACTATATTAACTCAAGCCACTTTATTTTCCTTAAAAATACTCTAAATAATTCGGAATATCGCTAGGCAGCCAGTCAATAGAGCCACTCTATCTCAACAAAAAGTGCTGCAACTTGAAATATAACATTACAGAAATATTCAAATTATGGATATCAGATAACCGCTTGATCCTTATTAAGGCCAATCTTTTTGCAACGGAGATACTTTGTGAAACAGCGTTAGCGTGATAAAGTGCCGCTGCAATTATACTGAGTTTAATACCCTGATAAAATCACATGGCAACACTTCTCGATCTCGATCTTCTCGCACAAAATATCAAACAATGGGGCCTTGAATTAGGGTTTCAGCAAGTCGGTATTTGTGATACTGACTTATCATTAGAAGAGCCGAAGCTACAAGCATGGCTGGATAAGCAATATCATGGCGATATGGAGTGGATGGCACGCCATGGCATGATGCGCGCAAGACCACATGAATTACACCCCGGAACACTTCGCGTCATCAGTGTTCGAATGAACTATTTGCCTGCAAAAGCGGCCTTTGCTAGCACACTCAATAACCCCAAACTTGGCTATATCAGCCGCTATGCTCTAGGTAGAGACTATCATAAACTACTCAAGAAGCGGTTAAAACTACTCAGTGATCGCATTTTAGCATACTGCCGCGAGCACCGTTGTTCTGATGATCTTAATTTTCGCCCCTTCGTTGATTCCGCGCCTATTTTAGAGCGGCCACTTGCGGTTAAAGCGGGTTTAGGCTGGACAGGTAAACATTCCCTGATCCTCAATCGTGAGGCTGGATCTTGGTTTTTTCTTGGTGAGTTACTGGTTAATTTACCTCTTCCCGTCGATCAACCAATTGAAGAGCAGTGCGGCCGCTGTGTAGCCTGTATGACAACCTGCCCAACTGGCGCGATTGTCGAGCCTTATGTCGTTGACGCAAGACGCTGTATTTCCTATCTGACCATCGAACTTGATGGCCCTATTCCAGAAGAGTTTCGCCCATTAATGGGCAATCGTATCTATGGCTGCGATGATTGCCAGCTCATTTGTCCTTGGAACCGTTTTTCTCAATTAACAGACGAAGAAGATTTTAGTCCAAGGCGCGTATTACATACACCAGAGCTGCTTGAGCTATTTAGTTGGAGTGAAGAAACATTTTTAAAAGTCACTGAAGGCTCTGCCATCCGCCGTATTGGCTATTTGAAATGGCTGAGAAATATTAGTGTGGCATTAGGTAATGCCCCCTATCAAGACACTATCGTGACTGCACTACGTTCTCGTTTGCAATTAAATGATATGTTGGATGAGCACCTTACATGGGCAATACAACAGCAATTAAAACGCAGGGAAGAAAACCAAGTAACAATTCAAACTTCACAACAAAAACGCCTTGTACGAGCCATATCTAAAGGTTTACCAAGAGACGCTTAAAAATAATACGCCTATATAACCCAATTCAATAAAAGTCAATCTCGTGTGCATAAAATAAAAAATTGCTTAATAGACAATAGCTAAAGAATTTGCAAGTTGTGCTGCCCACATTTTAAATAAAAATATTTTATATTTAAATTCAATTATATAACTAATAACATAGCGCAAGTATTTTTATGGACACATAAAAATACCTAGCCCATCACCCTGTGGATAACTCTGTGCAATAAAGTATTACAGAGCCTTATAGGCGATATGATTTCGCGAATAGATTGTGGATAACTCGATAACAATGGGAAAATAAATAAATTGACTTTTTAACTACTCACAGAGCAAGTAAAGTTATAAAAACTTTAGATTGAAACAAGAAATTAACTGAAATAGCCAAAAATAGGCTTTTTGCTTATTGTTACAAACGAAACTATAACAATCAGGATACTTATTGATAGCCCCTATCGCTAAGGGGAGGCTATTCTATGGCGACAACCCGATGAATGCAAGCAGAAAAAACCACAAGATCGAAAAAAGATCGTGATGATCATCACCGATTTCTTTCGCGATATAGAAATATCCCCCGAAGGTTATAAATAGGTATAGTGCATAGACATCAATAAATCTAATACTAAATAAAAATATACTTCGAGAACTAAAGAATAAGGAATGTATAACAAAAGAGGCTAAAACTTTGGAGCGGGAAACGAGACTCGAACTCGCGACCCCGACCTTGGCAAGGTCGTGCTCTACCAACTGAGCTATTCCCGCATTTGGTGGGTTACTGCACTAAAACACTAAGAGAGATTGGAGCGGGAAACGAGACTCGAACTCGCGACCCCGACCTTGGCAAGGTCGTGCTCTACCAACTGAGCTATTCCCGCAAAATACACTCTTTTTGCTTTGCCGTACTAACGAAAATCTTCATCGGTACGGGGAGCGCATTATACGAAAAATTGCACGTCAGGCAAGCCCCTTGACGCAAATTTTTTATTTTTTTGTTCGTTTGCTGATAAATTCGACATTATGATGGTTTTATCAGCATCATAAGTAAACTTTTGATTTCAATCGATTAACATTTTTCACTTTTATCGATATTGAACTGAAGAGTATAAATATTGAAGGCGTTCTAAATTGATATATCGCTGATGGCTGGTTGACATAAACAAGCAACGGAGTGCCTAAATAGGCATTCCGTTAACTCGGCGGGATAGCAAAACTTATTTATTAAGATCTGCACTCATCGTCACAAAGTTACCGACACGTGCACTTGTGATGGTGTAATTGTCTGCACCCGCATCTTTTGCTTTCTGAGCAATGATTGCTTCAGTAGAAGAAAGTGTGTCGCCTGTTGCAGTAATCGTTTGAGCCGAAGCACCAAAAGCCAGTAAAGATAACAGAGAGGCAGTTGTTAGTGTTTTAATCATGTTCATAATTTTTATCCTTCATTTATTTTTTTAGGCTGAGTAGATAACCGATGTTATCTGCGATGGAGTTAATCTACCCCCTATCACCCACCAATGAAAGTAACTAAATTTGCCTTTGTTAGACAAAAAATTTGAAGGAACTTTTTGAGATTTAGATCACAGAGAGGAAAATTACAGTAATACTTTTAATAGCAAAACCATAGGAAAAGAAAAATTAGCCACCCGCAGGCAGCCAATGATTAGCCACACAAACACTATGAACATGATTCATGCTTTGCTAATACTAATTTTACACCTTCGTTTAATAGATCATTAATAGACAAGCCTGAAGCCTGTGAGACTATCGTCAATGCATGGTGATCTTCAGATTTCAATCTCGCTGAAATTTTACCACTATAATTTTTATAAGGTGCGATCCCTTCTTTCTGGCATTCATCTAAAAATATAGCGAGGGATATAGCGCCTTCTTTCTTCAATTCATCAACGCTATATGCGTAGAAATCAGCACCACCATTCAAACCAATAAATTCACCTCTAAACATTTCAATTTCAGGATCAAATGTGATAACCGCCACGCATCCATCAATTGTCATTGTATTTTTTAACATGGTTTAATCCCTAGGCTATCCAGCCAGTTACGAATAGAATTAACCGCCCCTTTGTCAGTCGTTGGCCTTGGATGAGGTCTGTGAAAAATACGCTTTTCGCCTTTCAATAAAACCGCAATCCTTGATCCTTCCCTTTCATGTATTTCAGCTCCAAGAGCAATAAACAGAACCTCTATCTCTGACCACTTTATTGACCCATTAACAGGGCGAGCAAACACATCTGAAAGTGTCTTTAGATGTCGTTTATTCATACTAAAATGGTATCATTATTTAATACCATTTAAAACAACTAAAGCTTATCTGCTTATATCAAAAAAATTGGCTGCCCACTCGCAGCCAATTGCTTTAATCATTTGATTAGGTAACCACTATTTAATAAAGGTTTCGCGGTAGTAGGCTAATTCCGCAATAGATTCACGAATATCATCCAGTGCTTGGTGAGTGCCTTTTTTGGTGAAACCATCTAAGATCTCTGGTTTCCAGCGACGTGCAAGCTCTTTTAGTGTGCTCACATCAAGGTAACGATAGTGAAAATAACTTTCTAACTCAGGCATGTAGCGGAACAAAAAACGGCGATCTTGGCCAACACTATTGCCACAAATCGGTGATACACCTTTCGGCACCCACTGCTCTAAAAATTCAATCGTGGCTAATTCAGCATCGCGCTCACTAAATTGGCTACTTTTGACACGTTCAACTAAACCGCTACTGGTGTGTGTATTCACGTTCCAATCATCCATCAAATCAAGCTGAGCTTGTGTTTGATGAACCGCTATTACGGGGCCTTGTGCTAAAATATTAAGTTGACTGTCCGTCACAATCGTCGCAATCTCGATGATACGGTCACGTTCAGGGTCGAGTCCTGTCATCTCTAAATCGATCCAGATTAAATTATTCTCATTCTTTTGCATCATATGCCCTAATTTGATCCACTAAAGTTCATGCTATAATAGCGCGTTTGAGATATCGGTGCGAACGACTCAAATAAACAAAACTCAGCCAACATTATCAAGAGAGGTCAGGTGGCTAAGCAAAAACTGTCGAAAGGCCAGCAGCGCCGCGTACAAGCAAATCATCAGAAACGATTGAAAAAGCAACATGCTGTAGAAATTGATGATAGCCAACTCGGCGAAGCCCAAGAGGGGCTGGTGATCAGCCGATTCGGTCAACATGCGGATATTGAAGCAAATGATGGCACCATACAGCGTTGTAACTTACGCCGAACCATCTCATCCCTTGTGACGGGCGATCGTGTTGTTTGGCGCCCTGCGCTCAATACGCAAACTGACATTAAAATCAATGGCATTGTCGAAGCGGTACACGAGCGCCACTCAGTGCTGACTCGCCCTGATTATTATGATGGATTGAAACCGATCGCCGCAAATATTGACCAAATTGTCGTTGTTTCGGCAATTTTACCCGAGCTTTCACTGAATATTATTGACCGCTATTTAGTAGCTTGCGAAACATTAGGCATCAAACCCATCATCGTTTTAAATAAAATTGATCTATTAGATGAAGAAAACCGTGAATGGGTGAGTGATTTGATGACTATTTATAGCGATATTGGCTATCAAGTCCTCGAAGTTTCCAGTCATACCAATGAAGGAATGGAAGCACTTACTAACACGCTAGAAGGCAAAATATCGGTATTTGTCGGCCAATCTGGTGTGGGTAAATCCAGTCTACTGAATACGCTGCTGCCTCATAATGAACAAACCATTTTAGTGAATCAGGTATCCGATAATTCAGGATTAGGCCAACACACGACCACCACCTCAAGGCTCTATCACTTCCCGCTAGGGGGTGATGTGATTGACTCACCAGGTGTACGTGAATTTGGCTTATGGCATCTTTCTACGGAACAAGTGACGAAAGGTTTTGTCGAATTTAAAGAGTACCTAGGGGGTTGCAAATTCCGTGACTGTAAACATTTAGATGACCCAGGCTGTTTAATACGCGAAGCCACCGAGCGAGGGGACATTGCTGAATCACGCTTTGAAAATTATCACCGTATTTTAGAAAGCATGGAACAAGTTAAACCACGCGGTAATTTTACGGGTAAAGAGAAGTAATACTTTTTGCAGAGCAAATATAGTAAGTGAGCACTTACATCACATATTGAAAAGTCCTCACTTGATGGTAAAGATTTTTCAGTTCGTCGAAACAAAATATACTATTTAGATAGGCAAAGGTACAATGCCGGCTTGCGAAAAATAGAGTGTATTTGGCAGCCAACAGAAGTTGTGAAATTAATGGAAGGCAACCTTCTCCACCAACAATTTCAATGGCTGTTATAGGCTAATTAGCGTTTACGAATTTGAGGTTAACGTGCTAGAGAAAATTAAAATACGTTTGCAATATATGTTGCCTAAACAAGGTCTTACTCAATTTGCTGGCTGGTTTGCTAGCCGAAATGTTGGCTTTGTTACTCAATGGGCAATAAAACTATTTGCAAAAGCATATAAGGTGAATATGAGTGAAGCACAGAAAAGTGAATTCTCCGCATATGCAACGTTTAACGATTTCTTTGTTAGACCACTAAAAGAAGAAGCGCGCCCGTTGGTTTCTGGTAATCACCAATTAGCGCAACCTGCTGATGGTGCGGTGAGTCAATTAGGCCTTATCCAAGATGACCAAATCTTCCAAGCCAAAGGCCATAATTATACTGTGGAAGCCCTGCTAGCAGGTAATTACCAATTAGCGGATAAATTCCGTAATGGTGACTTTATCACCACTTACCTGTCACCAAGTGATTACCATCGCGTCCATATGCCATGTGATGGTTTATTGACTGAAATGATTTATGTACCGGGTGATCTGTTTTCGGTAAACCCACTGACTGCGGCCAATGTGCCTAATTTGTTTGCCCGTAATGAGCGCCTTATTTGTGTTTTCAAAACTGAAATGGGCACCATGGTGCAAATTTTAGTGGGTGCCACCATTGTAGGTAGTATTGAAACAGTTTGGAGTGGGTGTGTGAATAATCAGCGTGAAGGCGTAATCAAACGCTGGACCTACCCTGAGCAACTCACTGAAAATGCAGTATTTTTGAAAAAAGGCGAAGAAATGGGCCGCTTTAAATTAGGCTCAACAGTGATCAACCTCTTCGAACCTAATACCATACGTTTTAATCCTTCGCTGATCCCTGGTTATGCAACACGTATGGGAGAATTATTAGCGGAAGTGATCGTTGATGAAACTGACACTGACTCTATTAATAGTTCGGTTGAAACTCAGTAAGATCTTATTAATTGCTTGAAGGAGCTCCTGACTGTGCGTTTGATTATCAGTTTTTTTTTCAGCCTGCTAATCGCCTTCTCTGCGGCTGGGGCTTCTAACACCACGCAGAATGAAGCACAGATTAAGCAGGAGCTAGCGCAACTTGATCCAAGCAAAAACCCCAAAGATGCTGAAATTGCTCAAGCATTGCAAGGGGCACTCAATTGGATCAATGAAGCCAATGACTCTGATGCAAAAGCAAAGTCTTATCAAGAAGCTATTGATAAGTTCCCTCAAATTATTAAAGGATTGAGGCAAGATTTGCTCAATGAGAGCGATGAACCTAATCCTATTCCTTCAAATATTGGCCTCTCTGAACTTGAACAACAAATTGTTCAAGTGAGCAGCCAACTACTGGAACAAGGCCGTAAAACCCAGCAAGAGCAAGATAAAGGCCGCGAAATCAGTGAATCACTTGGTGCATTGCCTCAGCAATTATCTGAAGCACGACGCTTACTCTCTGAAGCTTCCTTTCGCTTACAGTCGTTAAGCACACCAGCGACTCCACTTGCAGAAGCCCAAGCTATACTTGCTCAAGCCGAAGTAAGTGCTCGCAAATCAGAAGTTAATGAACTCGAAATGGCGCAGTTATCAGCCAATAATCGCCAAGAAATTTCCCGAGTCACATTAGAACTGAATAAAAAACGCTACAATCGCCTAGAGCTAGAACTTCAGAAATTACGTGAAGTTCAAAGCACCTTGCGCCAACAAAAAGCGGTATTAGCCTTAGAGCACACCGAGATGCTTGCCGAACAGGGTGAATTAACCCCTTTTCTTAAAGAGCAAATCGATATTAACCGTAAGTTATCACAAGCACTGACTGACCAAGCCGTTCGTATGAATGGTATTAGCGTCAGCCAAACCGAAATTTCTGCGGGTATACAAGATGCACGTCAAGCGTTGACAACAATCCGCGAACAAGCTCAGTGGCTAAACGGTTCCAGTACTTTAGGTGAAGCATTACGAACTCAACTATCGCGCCTACCTGAAATACCGAAAAGTCAGCAGCTTAATCGCGATATGGCTGATTTACGTGTACAACGATTAAATTATGAAGATACGCTAGAGCGCTTATCTAAATTAGATATTTCTAGTCAAGAAACTGAAAATAATTTAAACGCTGCACAAGCGCAGGTATACACTTCATTAATCAAAACGCGTAAAGAATTATTGACCGCTCTGATTTCTGGTTTTGATACCGAGATGCTAGAGCTCACAAAACTTAATGTTGCCACCAGCCAGCTCACTGATGCCTTAAAAGAAGTTAAAGACGCATCACACCGTTATCTGTTTTGGATTGCGGATACCCCACCAGTAACGCTGCATTATCCGGTACTTTTGATCACCGATATCACCCAACTGCTTTCCTTAGATACCTTGTCACAGCTAACAGGGGCTTTAGAGGTGATGTTAACAACCCAAGATACTTTCTTATATCTGCTTGGGTCGATTATTTTAGTCATTTTCAGCATCAGTACGCGCCGCCACTATCAAGACTTTCTCGATCGTGCAAGCCTACGAATTGGTAAAGTCACTCAAGATCACTTTTATCTGACAATACGAACGATTTTTTGGTCAATCATCGTTGCATTACCTCTGCCGATGATGTGGTCAGCCATTGGTTATGGGCTGCAAAGCGCTTGGCAATATCCAATGGCCGCGGCGATTGGATACGGTGTCAGTGCCACTACGCCTGTACTATGGCTATTTATGATCAGTGAGACTTTTTCACGCCCTACCGGTTTATTTATTGCTCACTTTGGGTGGGATAAAGACGCGGTCAAACGGGCAATGCGCTACTATCGCCTCGCAATTTTCGTGATCGTCCCGTTAATGATGGCGCTGATCACCTTTGAGTATTACAGCGATAGGGAATTCGCCGCCACTATTGGCCGCTTCTGCTTCTTATTGTTGTGTATTGCTTTAAGCTTAATGACCAACAATTTACGTCGCACCCATGTTCCGCTTTATTTAGACCGACATGGCTCAGGTGAGAATCTGATCAATAAAGCGCTATGGTGGATGTTGTTGATTGCGCCCGTTGTCGCTGCCTTTTTCTCTTTATTAGGCTATTTTTCAACATCTCAAGCCTTATTAGGCCGCTTAGAAACTTCGGTCGCAATTTGGTTTGTCTTGTTAATTGTTTATCATGCAATTCGTCGTTGGATGTCAATACAGCGTCGTAAGTTAGCTTTTGAACGCGCTAAGCAACGTCGTGCAGATATCTTAGCGCAGCGGGCAAAGGGAGAAGAAGATTCTCCACTACCGAATGCAAGTGGCGAAGGCGCGATTGACATTGATGAGCAAGTGATTGACCTCGATGCAATTAGCGCACAATCCGTCGGGTTGGTACGTTCGATCCTAACGATGATTGCCTTAGTTTCCCTCATTTGGCTATGGTCCGAGCTGCATACCGCGTTTTCATTCCTCGAAAATATTCGTCTATGGGATGTCACCTCAACCGTTAATGGTGTGGATACCGTTCAGCCAATCACGATGGGGTCAATTTTCATTGCCATATTGATCATTATTGTCACTACGCAGTTAGTTCGTAATTTACCCGCATTGCTTGAGCTTGCGGTATTACAACATTTAGATTTAACACCGGGTACTGGCTATGCTATCAGCACACTAACCAAATATTCACTGACTATCATCGGTACCATTGTTGGTTTCTCAATGTTGGGGATTGATTGGTCTAAATTGCAATGGTTAATCGCTGCAATGGGGGTCGGTTTAGGGTTTGGTTTACAAGAGATTTTTGCCAATATTATTTCAGGTCTGATGATTTTATTCGAAAAACCGATTCGTATTGGAGATACGGTGACTATCCGCAATCTGACGGGGAGTATTACAAAAATTAATACTCGAGCAACAACGCTGACAGATTGGGATAGAAAAGAGATCATTGTGCCAAATAAAGCCTTTATTACTGAGCAGTTTATTAACTGGTCTTTGAGTGACACTATCACACGTATTGTCATGACAATTCCAGCACCTGCTGATGCAGACAGCAAACTGGTGACATCAACCATACTCAATGCAGCGGAACGCTCAACAATGATATTAGAAAACCCCAATCCTGAAGTCTATTTAGTGGATCTCCAGCAGGGTATTCAAATTTTCGAGTTGCGCGTCTATGCCGCTGAAATGGGACATCGACTGCCCGCTCGTCACGAAATCCATCAAAATATATTGGCTGCATTTGCCGAACAAGGTATCCCTCTGCCGTTCCCACCATTCCAAGCACGAGTGGATGTTCGTGATAATGCACTACAAAGTGCCACCAATAACCTTTCGAGCCGTAATCCTACACGTAAGTCAGGTGAGTTATGAAAACGGCGATAACACCAGAAGATGAGCTGACTCTGTTACGAGTCAACCAATTTGAGAAAGTTGGCTCAATTCTATTTTTTCTTATCCCATTGGTGATATTACTCGTTGTTGGTAAATCTTTTGCTGTCAATATATTGTATTTATGGCAGTTGCTAACTCTGCTCTATATTGTTAGCTATCGCATATTGGTGAGTAAATTATCTAATCAACCGTTACAGTTGAGTGTACGTAGGGGTCGGGGATATAACCGCTTTTACCGAATGAGTTGGGCGTATCTGGTATTATCTGCAATTATCATGGTGGGATACCGAGTAATATCCCACTAATCGAATATGCTCTTTAGCCTGCTTTAAATCCATAGGTTTGAATATAATTATCCGCTAATTTTTGCGCTTGTTTTAACTCATTGTCATTAAGCTGTGACGCAATTTTTTCTTGTAAGCGATGACTTTCTTTATTACCGCTGTATACCGCGGTGGCTAACCATGCATAAGACTGTTGAAGGTTTTTTTTCACACCTTTACCTTCAGAATACATCACCCCAAGGCGATCTTGCGCTTTTGCATCTCGCTGTTTAGCGGCTTTGCGGAACCAAAAAACCGCTTTTTCATTATCCACTTCAACGCCACTACCTATCGTATACATCTGCCCAATCTGAAATTGAGCGATAGCATTACCACCCTGTGCTGCTTTTCTAAACCAATACGCGGCTTTATCGAGATCTTGAGCAACACCAAGGCCCTGAGCGTACATCATCGCCATGTTAGTTTCAGCGCGGGCGTCATTATTCTTTGCCGCTTCTTCATACCACAGCATTGCTTTATCATAATCACGGCGTACACCGAAACCATTCACATACATCGTACCTAATTGGAACTGCGCATCTGAATTGCCTCGATCTCCAGCTTTGATAAACCACTGTGCGGCTATTTTGGAATCTTGTGATACGCCTTCACCTTTAAAATAGCGTTGGCCAAGTAAGTATTGAGCATCTGCATCACCTTTCTGTGCTAGCTGTGTGATCTGCTCGATTGTCTGTTGAGTCGGAGTGGAGGTGTTCGAGGTGGTGGCAAGTAATAGTGAACTATAACAAACAGAACCTAACAATAATGCTAACGCGACTTTTTTCATCCTAAACAACCCTCAACAGTGCAAAAAAACCGACTGAGAAAACAGTGTGATCCTTTGTTATCGACAACCCACGACTATGCAATAGGGGGCTTTGTAGACAACTAGCTAATAGTTTAATGCCACTTTTACCCAGAAAGAATAGGAAAAGTAGCGTAATCTTAAAAAAAGCATTTTTCGTTGATGTAACAGTGAATATGATATGGGTTAGGTAAGAAAATGTTCACCTACCCTCACCCATTAGCGCTTCTATTGTTTAGTGAAGAATAAATCTAAACATGCAGTTGTGATCCCATGCTCATTCAGTGCTTTAAATAATCCACTTGATGATGCATTGGGGCAACCCAGTTTTTCTTTGATAGTTTGTATGCGCTGATGTTCCGTCATAATAGAACAACCTTGAATATAACTAATTTCTTTTGTTCTACATTGTGATAGCAACATACGAATTGTTAGCATCTCTTTTTGCGTTAAACGAATATTGCCAAACCGCATATGATTATGAATATTGGATAAGTCACTTGGCTGTCCATCAGCAGCAACTACTGTCGTTTCAGGTGGAACAATCTTTTCTCTTAGAGGCAAATCTATATTGTCTTTTTGTTGCCAAATTTTATGTGTGAAATCAGAGATCATCGGACGTATTTTAAATAAATTTAAAATATCTTTCGCCGTCAAATCATGTTTGCTATTCAAAGAGATTAATTCATAGACATTTCCAATTCTATGGCAAATATCCACTTTCATTTTATTATTTTTTATTCTAGAAAAAGTATTCATATATGCAGGGGAATAATTACTCCAAAATTGTATGTCTGATGATATTCGTTCACTTACCATGAGATCTAAATCATCAGCCCAATTCATTAGTATCCAATCATAATTACTATTGACGCTATTAATTTTTTTATTATCGAGATCAATTCGAATAAACGCCACATCATAGTCAGTAAAATAAAATACATTATTAAACTTTCTTTTAAAATTGGAACATGCATTTTCTAAAAAATCACTTTTAATATCCATAGTATATCCTTATTTAAATAGATTGCTTTACATGATAGTTTTTAGTTAAATAACCATACATAATATATGCCAAACAAATCAATGAAATAAATAACCCTATATATGCAATACCATAGTTTTTTAGGTAATTAACCGTTAATGGTGTTAAACCACCAATACAGGTTTGTGCAATATTATTGCCTAATGCCAATACCACCACATTACCTAATGAGCCAGAGAACAATACAGAGCTTGTTGCACTTAAAATCAAAGATGAGAATATGAGTAATAAAAATTGTGCAATGAAAACAAATGTAACATTAGTGCCTTCTAATAAATAGTAGAGAGGTATTGAAAGTAACATTCCGCCCCAAACTCCAACGCTAAAAATTTTTTCTGGTGAACTGTATTTATCGGTCCACCAACCAATTATGATAATCAATGAGATTAAAATACATGTAGACACAACCATGAATAAACTTTTAAAATCACCAAGATTTAAATGGGAAATAATTATTATGGAAGATATACTCTGCATATAAAAAATAACAGCACCAGGTATAGCAATAAAAATAACAGCAATAACACTTTTTATACTCAATTTATTCTTTAAGTTATTTATTGGTTGCTCTGGTAATTTAGCTCTAAACCAAAAACTAATAATAACATTAATTAACCCAAGAAATAATGGTATACGCCAACCAATAGTTTGCATTGTTTCTTGAGGTAACACCTTATCGAGTACAAATACCATACCTAAACAAATAGCAAACCCTAATAAACCACTACAAACAATCATAGCTGAAATTTTTGCACGTTCGTTTAGGCTTGAATCTTTAAATAAATATGTAACCAATGATGGATATTCACCTGCAAAGCTAAAAGATAATGCTAATTGAATAATAAGTATGGCTACTGGTGTATATGCTCCGAGTAATTCAATGGGTAAAAATGCCATAGATAATGTGGCTAGTCCCGTAATAAAACTCGTCAATATAAGAGCTGATTTCTTACCCACTTTCTCTGCATATAGACCAATAATATAACCGCCTATTGGCCTTGATAAAAAACGTAATGCAAATATTCCCCACACCATTTCAGTCGCTTGTTCATAGCCTAATCGATTTAATTCAGCACTTAAATAAGGTGAAATTGCTGCAAAGATGGCAATTTCATAAGATTCTAGTGCATTTCCCATTACAGCACCGAAGCGATATTTCCATTTCAAAATTAACCTCCATATTGTTATATTTTAAATAATTCGATTTGCAGTTAGGCGACTAGCTGAGCCTAGCCCAACATACTGTAACTTGAAGAATTTTGGGTATATGTCGATAATCATTCTATGAATACAAATATGACCTAAACTAGATGAAATATTTATCCCATTATCATTCATAGGGCTTCTATTGTTTAGTGAAGAATAAATCTAAACACGCGGTTGTGATCCCATGCTCATTGAGTGCTTTAAATAATCCACTTGATGATGCATTGGGGCAACCCAGTTTTTCTTTGATAGTTTGTATACGTTTATGCTCTGTCATAATAGAACAACCTTGAATGTAACTAATTTCTTTTGTTCTACATTGTGATAGTAACATACGAATTGTTAGCATCTCTTTTTGCGTTAAACGAATATTGCCAAACCGCATATGATTATGAATATTGAATAAGTCACTTTGCTGTCCATCAGCAGCAACCACTGTCGTTTCAGGTGGAACAATCTTTTCTCTTAGAGGCAAATCTATATTATCTTTTTGTTGCCAAATTTTATGAGTAAAATCAGAGAGCACTGGACGCATTTTAAATAAGTTTAATATATCTTTTACTCCAATATCTTTTTTAGTATTTATTGAAATAATTTCATATACAGGTCCTGTCTTATGGCAAATATCCACTTTCATTTTATTATTTTTTATCCTAGAAAAAGTATTTGCGTATGCAGAGGAGTAATTACTCCAAAATTGTATACCTGAAGATATTCGTTCACTTACTAGCAAATCTAAGTCATCATCCCAATTCATTAGTAACCAATCATAGTGGCTAGAAATACCATTAATTTTTCCCCTCTCCAAATCAATACGAATTAAAGAAACATCTGTCACCTTTAAGTCAAAAAAACATTCTATTTTATTTGTAAATTGCCGACAAGCGCTCTCAAGAAAATCACTTTTTACATTCATAAACTCTCCTTATTTTAAAAATTAACAAACAAATAATTACCTTAATAATAAAACCGTAATTAACAACATAATAAATAGAAAGCCAATTAAAAACGTCTACAGTTTAATGTAAACTCCGCCATCTTAAAAATAGAGCATTATATTTTCGATTGTCAAATAATTTTCTCATAGCCTCAATAAGTAACTAATTAAGAAAACCATAGACTATTATCATAAAAAACAAATGTAAAATGTTTTCTATATTCAAAGAGAATTGAAATAAATTAATATAACAATAATTGTACAGAATAATATTTAGGATGATTTTATAAATAAACACCCCTTAATTTATTAACGTAGAAAGATATATCAATAACTATCATATTAAATCTTACATTATTCATATTTTTATTGGAGAAGTTATGGAAAAAGATTGGCATCCAGCAGATATCATTGCTGCTATTCGTAAAAGAGGATCGACATTATCGCAAATATCACGTTCTGCTGGTTTAAGCTCTTCGACACTTAATAATACTTTAGTACGCCGATGGCCAAAAGGAGAGCAGATCATTGCTGAGTATTTAGAGATGAAGCCCGCGGAAATTTGGCCTTCTCGTTACAAGGAGAAAAATGATAACGGAATAAGTATTATTCAATGATTTAATGACACATGAAAAGATATTTTATGTTTATTGAATTTATACGAAATCGAGATAACCTTCATAATTATCTCGATTTTTTTAAGGAAAGTTAATAGTAATAACTAGCCATTTAAATATTTATTTCTTAAATAATGGGCAACTGCATCATCAGCATTAGAGCCAATAATTTCCAGTTGCGGTAATTCATCTTTTAACATTTGGTGTGCATTAGCCATAATGCAGCCTTTGCCTGATAGAGTCAGCATCTCTTTATCATTCATGCCATCACCAAATGCGATACAATCATGGACTTGATAGCCTTGAAGTGCCGCCACTTGCTGTAATGCCTCGCCTTTAGATACAACACCTGCCATGACTTCAAGACAGCTGCGTAGCGAAAAGGTGACATTAACGCGATCTTGCCAGCGTTCACGAATACGGTTTTGTAGATCCACCAACATATCGTGATCTTCACTGGTGTAATACACTTTACAAACATCCGAAGTATCAAAGTTATTACGATCAAATAGGTTATATTGAAAAACAGACTCTTTGAAAAACTCTTTTTGCTCTGGGCTTTCACGGTTAATAAACCAGTCATCACCACCATAGTAATTGGTGACAAGATCGGGATGATCAAATTCCATTAAACACAGCTCATGAGCGATATCAGGATCCACATTATGCTTAAAAATCAGTTCACCTTTAGTGTTATGCACTCGCGCACCATTAGATGTGATCATGTAAGCATCAATACCAAGACTATCTCTAATTTGTGCCACATCAACATGGTGACGACCAGTGGCAAATACAAAGTGGATATCTTGTGTATCAACGAGTTGTTTCAATGTTTCCTTGGTGAATGCGGTTAAATCATGATTGGGAGATAAAAGTGTACCGTCCAAATCAGAGGCAACAACAGGATATTTCATACTTAATTCCTAACTAATACTGCTCAAAAAAATCACAGATAGCATTCAGAGCCATAGCTCTAAGTGCATCCACTTCAAACAGGATTTCATGGTGTGCCCCTTCGATAACGAGAGGTAATTTTTCTTCTCTTCCTGTCTGCGCTTTTTGCCGACTTTGACAAAAAGCCTGTAGCTCTCGATTGCTGACCACTTTGTCTTCGCTGGCTTCTAACAGCATCAGTGGCACATCAATTTCTCCCGCTTTAGCAATTAGCTCATCGCCAATTGCAAAACTTTCTTTTAGCCAATGGTAAGTGGGACCACCAAGGCGTAATTCAGGGTAATCAGCGTAATAGCGTAAATAACGCCGATAACGTTCTTGACTGTGTGTCAGGACATTAATTAAATAAGGTAATGGCTGCCATTTGCCTGTCGAAACGGCATAATCCGTACGTACACTAGGATGCGATTCTGCCCTTTCGACAATAAAACTTGCCAGCCAATGCGGTATTGGCAAATTAATGCCAATCATGGGTGCACACAATGCCGCTGCATCAAATGTGACCTTATCGCGCAATAAATAACCCGCAAGTATAGCACTACCCATTGAGTGAGCTAAAGCATAACATTTGAGATAATGCCGACATTGCACTTCAAGTTCAACAAACTTGGCAAAATCATCAATATAGTCAGTAAACTTTTCGACATGGCCTTTTTGGGGATCATCTAACATGCGCCCCGATCGCCCTTGGCCACGATGATCAACAATGAATACATCAAAACCTAGGTGATAGAAATCATAAGCAATTTCAGGGTATTTAACATAACTTTCGCTACGTCCAGGAGAGATAACAATGGCTTTATCATGTTGCGCTCGAGTAAAACGCACATAACGGATCGGTAAGTCATCAACCCCTAAAAACTCAGCTTCTTCTCGCTGCTGCCAAAAATCTAAAAGAGGCCCGTTGGTAAATGCAGAAAATTGCGTTTCTCGATTTAACCAACTCTCTTTTAGCTTTTCAGGGGTCATTATGTGGTTATCCTTTCGTCATTCATAACCTTCAAGATGATCTCGGATTAATGCCATAAAAGCATCTCCAAAACGTTCAAGCTTCTTCTCTCCGACACCATTAATTAATAACAATTCCACAGGAGAAGTTGGGCAATGTTCTGCCATTTCAATCAAGGTCGCATCATTAAATACAACAAATGGCGGAATATTGTCTTCATCAGCAATAGATTTACGTAGTTTGCGCAACTTAGCAAATAATTTCTTATCATAGTTGCCTCGATAAACTTTGTTTTGCTGATTACGGCTTTTTGTCACTAATACACGTGGAACAGCAAGCAATAATGTCGTTTCACCCCGTAATATTGGCCTCGCAGCTTCTGTCAGCTGTAGAGCAGAAAAATGCGCGATATTCTGTGTGATCATGCCAAGATGGATTAATTGGCGGATCACGCTCACCCAATGTTCATTACTTTGATCTTTGCCTATACCATACACGGGTAATTTATCATGGCCTAAATCACGAATACGCTGATTATTTGCGCCACGTAATACTTCAACAATATAGCCAATACCGAAACGCTGACCAACACGATAAATACAGGAAAGAGCTTTTTGCGCATCCACCAGCCCATCGTATTGTTTGGGTGGATCTAAACAGATATCACAGTTACCACATGGCGTCTGTCGATTTTCGCCGAAATAATTCAGTAACACGAGGCGACGGCAAGTTTGTGCTTCTGCGAATGCTGCAATCGCATTCAGTTTATGTCGCTCAATATCCTGTTGCATACCCGCAGGTTTTTCTTCTAGGCAACGACGCAACCATGCCATATCAGCGGGATCGTAAAACAGCACCGCCTCGGCTTCGACACCATCCCGCCCTGCTCGCCCTGTTTCTTGATAGTAGGCTTCAATATTGCGCGGAATATCAAAATGGGCAACAAAACGCACATTGGATTTGTTAATCCCCATACCAAACGCAACCGTTGCCACGACGATTTGTAAATTATCTTTCAAAAAGGCGTCTTGTACCCACTCACGTTGTTGATTATCAAGCCCCGCATGATAAGCAGCGACGCTCAAACCGCGTTTTTGCAAGCGCTCTGCGGTATCTTCCACCTTACTACGGCTATTGCAGTAAACGATGCCTGCCTTGCCTTTTTGCCCTTTAATAAAAAACCATAGCTGGTCAAGTGGCTTATATTTTTCAACTAAAGTGTAACGAATATTTGGTCGATCAAAGCTGCTAACTTGAATCAGTGGGTCATGAAGAGCCAATAAACGAACAATATCGGCACGGGTGGTTTCATCGGCGGTTGCGGTTAGCGCCATGACAGGAACATTTGGAAAATGTTGCCTTAACTGACCTAATGCACGATATTCAGGACGAAAATCATGACCCCATTGTGAAATACAATGCGCCTCATCAACCGCTAATAAACCGATTTTCCAGCTGGCTAGCTGACTGAGAAAATAATCCGTTAATAACCGCTCTGGCGCGACATACAGTAATTTAAGTTCACCCCGTGCGCATGACTCCATCACTTCCCGCTGCTCTTGAGCCGTCTGAGAGGAATTCAAGCAAGCTGCATTAATGCCATGCAAACACAATTGGTCAACCTGATCTTTCATTAATGAGATCAACGGGGAAACAACTAAAGTCACACCCTCTTTAACCAGTGCAGGCACTTGATAGCACAAAGATTTCCCGCCACCTGTTGGCATTAAAACCAAACAATCACGGTTATCTAAAATGGCACGGATCACTGCTTCCTGCCCAGGGCGGAAAGACTGATAACCGAAAGTACTGTTGAGTATGCTTTCAGCAAGTGACAATTGGGAGATCACTTCAGCAGTAGACACGCGGATCCTCAAATTACAAACAGATAGCGCCCAATCGAGCAGCAAAATAGTAGCGGGTTCTACCCGTTATACTTCAAGTTGCAGCACCTTCCGTTAAGAAATAAGAACTGCACCTTGAAAGATTTAGGGTAGCACTTTTCAAGCATTCAACTCTATTTAAAACTTATACTTGAAGCAAAGCGGTTGTATGCTAGCAAATAACCGCTAACGACTAAAGCATATCATTCAACATTACACCAATACCAAAGCGTGTTTGTCTGTAATCGTAATCAATCATGGATTCGCCATAGCCACTAAATAATTGGGTATAAAACCTCACATGCTTAGTAATTGGATAGCTCCAGCCAAGCTCTGCGGCACCATAACCACTATTCCAGTTATAACGACCAGTTGCACTGATCACACTATCACCGAGTGCATAACCCACTTTTAAGCGATAATAGCCCATATATTTAGTAATGTGTTTATTGTCATCACTGCTGTCACTTTCAGGAAGGCGATACCACGGTTTTAAGTCAACCTGCCAATTACCATTTTGTGCCATTGCTCGTGCATAAATACGGTTCCAGCTACGCGATGTGGGATCTGAACGCCCATTTGATTCATGGTTAAAACCTGTTTCAAACTCACGTAGTGTCCAGCCACCTAGCTGATAATCCGTCGCCCAACCAATGAAGATTTGCGGCTCATAGTTAGTTTCACGAAATGGCGAAGATTCTTTTTTATTACTTAATTGCCACCAAGAACGTTGAGTATAGGATGCAGCTAGCACTGAGTTATCCCCAGCAATCCCCCGCCATAAAGGAAAGGCTAAGCTCAATTGAAATTTTACTTCATCACGTAATGCATCTTTACCCCAATCATAACTTTTGATCGCATCTTTATTCATTGAGGAGGTATAAGTGTAAATAATGTAGTTTGATTCATAAGGGTAGAGGACAAAAGGGTTATCGTAATTTTGTAGTAACCCTGAAATGATACTTCCTCTGACAGGAGAGTTATGGTTGGCTTCTGTGGGTGATGCCATATCCGTATTTTCGGCCGCCATCAATGAAACAGACCAACAACAGAGTACAGCTCCAAGTAATTTGTAAAGAACGCGCATCCTATCATTCCTATTCTGAAGTATACCCTAGATCATTCGAGTTGCAGGTAGGCGACTAGCTAAGCGTAGTCAACACCTCTGCAAATTGAAGGATGACGGGTATAGACTTAAAGGTAAAGTTTGTCTCATTCTACACGCAAAATCTTAGGGTTGCTGAAAGATTATTCATTGCTTTACTAGAGACATATTTTATACATAGTGTTAACTTATTATTTACATTTTTAAAGGATGAATAGGATTAAAGATGAATGACCGTACTTACACATTAGAAGAAGCAACCAAGCTCATGAGTGATGCGTTTATCTATAAAATGCCTTTTAATCACCTTTTGGGGATCAAATTGGCCCATATGACCGATGATTTTGTTCAATTAACCATTAATAATCGACCGGAGCTGATTGGTAATTTTACCCAAAATATCCTACATGGTGGCGTGATTGCGTCTATTCTCGATGTTGCTGGTGGAATGGTTTGTATTAATCGGATCCTTCAACGCATCACCCCTCTAGTGCATCAAGACATTGCAGATAAAATGTCTAAAATGGGCACGATTGATCTACGAGTCGATTATTTGCGCCCCGGTCGCGGTGAAACCTTTACGGCAAGTGCCAGTTTATTGCGAGATGGTAATAAAATTGCCGTCACTCGCTGTGAATTGCACAATGAACGTAACCAACATATTGCTACTGCGACAGCGACTTATCTGATTGGATGAAAATAAAAAGTAAAAATTTAGTTGCTCGGTAAACTAATAACTTGTAAAAAAACCCGCACAATGTCACATTATCGAGTCATAAATCGAGCCTATTTATATTCATGCTCGATTTATACTCGTCATATTTCAAGTTGCAGCGCTTTTCGTGAAAGTATAGTAGCTACGCTCACCTGCATTAGTCACATACTTCCGAATGCTCCTAGCGGCTCATTCACTTGTCGCCTTGCTGCACCTCGAATTATTTAGGGTATAAGAACCAAATTATTTTTAGCTATTTCTTTAAATTCAAATTCAGAGTCAATAATGAGCCAGCAAAATACCACCAAAGGCGTACTATGTGCCTTGGGAGCCTATTTGATTTGGGGAGTCGCCCCCATTTATTTTAAAACGATCCAACAAGTGCCGGCAGAAGAAATCCTGACTCACCGTATTATTTGGTCATTTTTCTTTATGTTGGTTTTATTAACTGCCACAAAACACTGGAGCTACATGCGCCAAGTGTTAAAGCACCCCAAAAAAATACTCATACTGGGTGCAACAGCGGTCACCATTGCTTCCAACTGGCTAATTTATATTTGGGCCGTTAACAATGGGCACATGTTACAGGCCAGTTTAGGTTATTTTATTAACCCATTGGTTAACGTGCTGTTTGGCATGCTATTTTTGCAAGAGCGATTCCGTCGCATGCAGTGGATTGCTGTAGGATTAGCACTGACTGGTGTTTTGATCCAGTTATGGCAATTCGGCTCTGTGCCCGTGATCGGATTAAGTTTAGCCGTCACTTTTGCCACCTATGGCCTGTTACGTAAAAAATTAGGTGTTGATGCACAAATTGGGATGACCTTCGAAACATTATGGTTACTTCCTGTAGGGATCATTTTCTTACTATTCTTTGCTGATAGTCCGACAAGCAATATGATGATGAATGATTGGCATTTAAATCTTTTACTGATCCTCGCAGGGATTATCACAACTGTCCCTCTTTTGTTATTCACAGAAGCGGCGAACCACTTGCGATTATCAACACTAGGTTTCTTCCAATACCTCGGTCCAACCATTATGTTCTTGCTTGCCGTATTTATCTATGGCGAACAAATGACACCCGAGCTATTGGTAACATTTGGCTTTATTTGGGTTGCATTAATTTTGTTTACCTTAGATGCACTTTACACTCAACAAAAGCTAAGAAGAACTGCCTAATAAATCTCGTTGATTAACCAACATGGCACTTATTGTTTTAATAACGATAAGTGCCATGTTTCATTTTATGGAACAGAAGTTATTAGTTTATTTTATCTATTTTCTGAATGCATAAACTATTAGTGTTAATTAAAATAACAACTTTAAACTAAATTCATTTTAAATAACTTATTTCTGATTAAAATAAATCATTATCATTTCCCTGAGAGAAATAATCTTCTGTAATTAACCCCTATTTTAGTTCCCACCGAACAAAAAAGCAATAATCCTTTATTTATCAACTTGTTAATGATGATCTATAAGTATTGATTTAATCAAAAAATTGGTTATGATGAGTTTTATCTAAAATCCGCTTCTGATTAATATCAGAAATAAAATCAACCCGTTGAATTAGCATAATATTTTTATTTTTCAAAATAAATGATTGCGTAATAAGCGCATCATCACTATATTGTACGCCGCTTGTATTCACCCCAGCGGATGGTGATGGTCCGATTCATCACTGACGTTTCATTAAAGTGCGCACGATGACATATATTAATTAGTGTCCTGGTGCGAGGTTTTCTGAAATTGGATACAGGTCGGTTCTAAAATTTAATTTAATACAATAATGTAGCACTATGACCGATGTTATAGGCCCTTCGTTATTTTGGATACAGTAAAATAATAATACTGTGATTCAAAATATACTCTAAATAATTTGAGGTTCAGGTAGGCGACAAGCGAATGATTCGCGAGAAGCATAGAAAACTATGTGACTGGCGCAAGTGAGCGATATCCCCCCTGCCACTTGAAGTATGACGAGTATATAACGGGTCAGCTACATGCAAGGTTCACTCTTGGATATACTCTAAAGCATTCAAGATGCAGGTAGGCGACAAGTGAAGACAGGCGGGAAGCATAGATAAACTATGTGACTCGGCGAGCTGAGCGTAGTCACTTATATTTCAACGAAAGTCCTGCAACTGGAAGTATGACGAGTATAAGAGTTGATGGTTGTTAAAGGCTTTTGGGAAGGGCTTAAACATGCAACAGAATACCGTTCAAATGAAACGTGTACTGACCACACCTGCGTTAGTTTTTTTCGGGTTGGCCTATATGGTGCCTCTCGGAATTTTCACCACCTATGGGCAAGTTACAGTGTTAAGTGAAGGTCATTTACCTATTGCTTACCTTGTTACATTAGCCGCTGTTCTATTTACTGCCATGAGTTATTGCCGTATGACAAGTGCACTGCCACTTGCAGGCTCCGCCTATTCATACGTACAAAAAACGTTTGGCGGCACACTGGGTTTCTTAGTCGGTTGGGCACAATTGCTTGACTACTTATTTCTACCGATTATCAACTATATCGCGATCGGGATCTTCGTTCACGAAGCTTTCCCCAATATCCCGATGCCAGTGATTATCTGTAGTACTATTGTCGTTGTCAGCCTGATGAATATCTTAGGGATCAAATTGGTTTCTTCGATGAATATGCTGATCATCGCGATGCAACTCATCTTTATTGCCGTATTTTTATACCTGAGTTTTAAGACTAACTTCGTACTCGATACTGATGCGTTATTAGCGCCTATAACGTTAGCTTCAGACCAAATGTCTGGGTTATTTGCAGGTGCTGCGGTACTCTGCCTAGCGTTTTTAGGCTTTGATGCCATTTCAACCATGGCAGAAGAAACCAAAGATGCACGTAGTGCGCTACCAAAAGCCATTATCTATACCGTATTTATTGCTGGTACACTGTTTGTGGTTATCTCTTATAGCGCACATTTAAGCTATCCAATGTGGCAAGATTTCATCCCAAATACCGATGTAGCGAGCCTTGCTGTCATGAAACAAGTGGGCGGTGCAATGATGGCATCGAGTTTTATTACCGCTTATGTGATTGGTGTATTTGCTTCTGCAATGACCTCACAAGCCAGTATCGTGCGTATTTTCTATGCGATGGGACGTGATGGTGTGCTACCGCGCTCTATCTTTGCTTACTTACATCCAAGGCTGAATACGCCTGTGTATTCCATTATTTTTGTCGCCATCGCTTCACTGCTGTCTTTGGTTTTGTCATTGAGCATGGTGGCATCCATGATTAGCTTCGGCGCATTAATCGCCTTTACCTTTGTGAATTTGTCAGTCATTAAGCATTTCTACATTGACCGCAAAGAAACCTTAGATGGTAAAAAATTAATTACTTGCCTGATTATGCCGTCAATTGGTGTCATACTGACTTTATGGCTATGGACAAGTTTAGATAAAGAAGCCTTTACCGTCGGCCTATGTTGGTTGGCAGCCGGTGCTATTTATTTAACCTTATTGACTCATGGTTTCAAACGTCGCCCTCCAGCAATTTCGGATGATGAGACGAATATGATCATTAATTAAACTCATGGCGTTACTCTAAATAATTCGAGTTGCAGCTGGGCTTAGCCAACAACGCTGCAACTTGAAGTATGACGAGTATCCCCTTTGCTATTTTGGCTCCATACAGGTTGAGCCCCTTGATAAAGACTGTGATAGAAATGAATAATAAAGTTGCTGATGTCATTTACTTCAACGGTTATATTTACACCGCCGATCAACAAGATAGCGTTGTAGATGCCATTGCCGTACAAGATGGCTATATTATCGCGAGTGGTACTTCAGAAGCGTTGCACCAGTATGTTGGGCCAGAAACCGAAAGTATCGATTTAGAAGGCAAAATGATGATGCCTGGCATCATTGATGGCCATATGCACCCATTTTGGGGAGGCATTCAGTTATTTGGTTGCCACCTCAACTATGAGTCCCTCACTATTGATCAAATCTTGCAGCGCGTCCAAGACCATTTAGATAAAGATCCCCGTACAGGAGAAAATGACTGGCTAAAAGTTACTGCATGGCTGCGTCAAGGCATGTTACCTGCGGGTATTGATATGTACCGCGAAGACATGGATAAATTGAAAACTAACCGCCCTGTGGTACTGTTTTCCAATGACTGTCATACACTTCTTGCTAACAGCCGTGCGTTAGAGCTGTTTGGGATCACCAAAGAGACACCTGAGCCACCTGATGGCAAAATTGGTAAATACGATAATGGTGAACTGAATGGTATTTTAGAAGATGCTCCTGCAATGCGTGCAGCTGACAGCATTCCTTCAATCCGTGATGACCAAGCCGTTGAAGTCGCAGAACTGGTGCAAAAAGTGCTTAACCAACAGGGCGTTACCACAGTTATGGATGCACGAGTCTCAGAGCAGCAGCTTGAAGCTTTCGCAGAATTACAACGTCGTGACGAACTCACACTGCGTTTCCAAGCCGCGCGTGAAATCACCCCTGACGATACACCAAATGTGGCTGCCGTCGCTGCTGCTGTTGATAAAGCGGTTGCTTTTGCAAAAAAATGGCACCAAGCAAATTGGACACCCAAGCCAGGCATCGGCCTGCGTAACATAAAAATGTTTGTTGATGGTGTTTTACAGTACCCAACCATGACGGCTTCATTGTTACAACCCTATCGAATCAATCAAGGCACTGACAGTGCGCCAAACTGGGTTGAAACAGATAACTACGGTGATCTCTACTTCACCGCAGAGATCCTTGATGAATTAATGGAAAAAATTGCAGCGGCTGGCTATGACCCACATTTACATACCGTTGGTGAAGGTGCTGTATCCATTGTTCTTGATGCAATTGAAAAAATGCGGGCGGCGCATCCAGAAAAAGATATCCGTCCAGGTTTAGCGCATAACGAATTAGTACATCCAAAGGACTATGAGCGTTTTGCTCGCTTAAAAACAATTGCCTGCTTATCGTTTCAATGGGCAGCTCCAACACCTGAGCTAGCGGCTTTTGAGTGCAATATGTTAGGTGAAGAACGCTTTGAACAACTAGAGCCGATCGCTAAATTTATTGATGCTGGTGCTGTTGTCGCATTTGGTAGCGATTGGCCTATTGATGATTTTGACGAATGGTACGACTTAAAAGTTGCTGCGACGCGTCGTGGCCGTGATATTAATGGTCAACCAGCGCCGCGCTTGGATAATGACCGTGATCTGACCGTGATCGAAGTCTTACGCTCAGCGACTATTGATTCTGCATTTGCCCAACATCGTGAAGACGTCATTGGATCACTCGAAGCAGGTAAATTTGCTGATATGATCGTGCTTGATCGTAATGTGTTTGAGATCCCTGCGGACGATATCGAAAATGTAAAAGTATTACGTACCATTATTGGTGGTAAAACTGTTCATGTAGCTTCATAACTCAGTATTTCCGCTCTAGAATAGAAACGTCATGTTTTAACATGGCGTTTCTTAATAAGAGAAGAATATATCTATATTGTTTAAGTATGAATAAAAACATTCATTGAATGTATTATGTCTAACAAAAAATTAAAACACATCTATTATATTTTCACATTCGTTTTTATCATGATATTCACATGTACTCTAAATAATTCAAGATCTAGCTAGATGACAAGTGAATGAGTCACTAGACGTATATAGAAAACGATGTGACTAGCGTGAGTGAACGTAGTCAACAACGCTGCAACTTGAAGCATGACGAGTATATATGAATTAATTTGCTTCAGTGAATACAGCAACACCTACTGATAAGTTATCACTTACACGAGCCTTATAAGAAAATAGAATGCCATCATGATGAGATGTAAAAGCGTTGGTAGCGCAACATAATTTTTCACAATTTGCATTTGATGACTCATTCAATCTCTCTTGACTATCTTGTGTATTCTCTAAACATGAAATACTTATCGGCAGAGAATTATCACCTAGACAAATCGATTCCGTTGTTCTTTTTTCATTAATTTTTGCAATTTCAACATCTAATTTATTTCCAATAGTCTTGATGTATCCATCAATAATCTTACTCACTTGCCTTAGATTTATAACTAAACGATTTGTTTTAGTAGACAAGTTAAATTCACCCATAAAACCAACCACTTCTGGTTCATCAAGGATCTTTGGTGTATCACCATTACCCATATTTAATTTTAAATCAAAACCTTGCATTAACAATTCCATTTCATCATCAATTTTTGACATTTCAATATTGAATTGTTCTGTTGAATAGTCATCTACATTTGCTAAAATCTTTTCTTTTATATTGAGTAATTCAATCCTCCTATCATTTAACTTCATATTATTTTTCGCATTTTTAATGAAATTTTTCATACGAAAGATATATTCAGAGCTAAATACTAATGGAACCGTACTTATTGATGAAACATATTGAAACTCCCTTGTATTAATCACTTTTTCTAGCTGCTGATTCATTCTGTTATCCATTACGGATATAAATTGTTTTATCTCACTAATTGTATACATTTCAATAGGTTTAAGATCATTAAAGGAATCTGGCATTAGATTACTTTGCATAATATATATCCTTATATGGATTAATTAACATTTTATATATTTAAAATGAAATCAATATTAAAAATTTACATTTAAATAAAATAAATAAAAAAATCAACCTTCTTCATATTCGCAAAAATACAGATAAAACCAAATAATTTCCGAATTAAAAAACCTCATCTTAAATAAGAGTAGTATTTATATTTCCTTTACGGAACAGAGAAATAATTGATTAAATTCAATCAATAAAAACATTATATCTGACTTATGAAATATTTATTTTTATAATACCAACCACCACCAACTTTATATTTTCAATATCCCATCCAGTAGTAACATAACCTTTAATTATATTTTGCTATAAAGCAACTTCGGTAATTATTTATTGCTATACTCTAAATAATTCGAGGTGCAGCTAGGCGACCAGTAAACGAATCGCTAGGAGCATAGAAAACGATGTGACTAGCATGAGTGAACGCAGTCAACAACGCTGCAACTTGAAATATGACGAGTATATACTCACATCCATGTTCCTAATCCATCATTGATAATGAATTCTAGTTTTGGTTGTATGCTTATGCTACCATCGTCTTCAACATTAAACATTTCCTCATTTGATTCAAAACCATTAGTAGCACCTAATAATAAATCAACTAATTCCTGTTTTATTATTCCATTTGTATGATAATCAGCATGTATTTTTTGTAGCTCTTTCAAATTATTCGATACATCCTTAGAAGCTTCGGCATATGCTACTTTGCTCGCTAAATATTTACTTAAATACTCTGAAAGTACTTTGAATTCTACATAATCTTTGAAAGCAATGCCATCACGAACTAGTGTATAAACCCCATCTATGTTTTTTATATGCGTTTGAGCATATGTATCCTGACCATCGAACTTAGTACTGTTAGCTTGCAGCTTGTCAAGGTTAGATATATTCGTTTTTAATTTATCTCCGTAGCTTACGTCTAAAGATATATTGATTAAATTATCTCTAATCATATCAATATCTGATATGATACTTTTCGATTTATTAATGTCATCACTTATGTTAACCATATGATAAATAACAGCACACTTGTTTCTAAAGTTAAAATTTTCAAATAGCTTGACTAGGTCATTTGTTGTAGGAGAAACGGGGGCAAGGGTTTTCAAAGGTACATTACTTACTACATAAACAAGCTTATCTATTTTTACTTTTAACGTTTCGCCCGCCATTAAAAAATCATTTAACGCCTCTCTTAATTTATCGATTGATTTAGTAAAATTATCAAAATGATTAATCCTTTTACTTTCCATATATCATGTTTCCCTTGAATAAATATTAATACACCAATGTAATCTTAACTATATATATCTATAGCTAATCAGACTCAAATAATATCGATTATCCTATAACTAATTTAATACAATAAAAATAAAACAACAAGTCTAGTTTTTCATTTAACTTATAAAGTTATTCCTATAAAAATATTTTTTCGCTTAACAATATAATTGAATCATAAATTAATAAAGACAAATATTTTACATTTATATGCTTATATTTTAAAAATTTAATTAATGTATAGATACTAAATTATAAAAATATTAAAATTTCCCAAAGTTTCATGTCAGGTATATAAATTTATTTATCCTCATGGAAAGCTTGATACCCCCCCATAGAAGACATCACCATTTTATAAATCCCAAAAAATAACTCATAGTAATTGATTCATCTTGCTATCATACGCTCGTTTTTTATTTATCAATATAAACCATAGCAAGAAGAGACATCAAGATAAAGTTGTTCAAGAACTCAGTCGACAAATGGAGTTACTAGATGATTAATAAAGAATATAGCCCACTTATAGTGGGCTATATTTAAAACCACTTATTTTAGAGGTGGTATTTTACTTAAGTATAAATAAATATTTAAATATCAAATAACAGGTACTGCTATTATTGATAATAGATTAATGTCTTTATCATACATGGTCATGTTATTCATATTAGTTTCAAAGCCAACCTCTTTTGTTCCAAAACATGATGCTGCATCAATAACTTGACTTTCGGCTCTAGAAGTTGATTCTATGTCAAATGGTTGTGGAGCTTCCTCTGAAATAGGGTCAGACCAGTATTGTATATCTTCTAAAGTATTCTCTATTCTCTGAGCAAACATCATAGATATAGAAACTAAATTACCAGAAACTAGATCATTAATTAAAGAACTCGAATCGTTAATTAACTTTGGTTCTATATGAGATTTATATAAAGACGAAATTTCAGGAGCAACCTTATTCACAGTATCACTGACTTTACGAAAAGCTGAGAGCAGTTCATGGGTTTTTTGAATTAATTCATGGCGTAATGGTCCTGTGTAATTATGATTCTCTACAGGACCATAAGATTTCTGATTTTCTGCTAATAGCTGTTTTTCTAATGTATAAATATTACCGCTAATATCCCCAAAAATCGGAAGCATTGAATCTAAAACCTCCCTATATGAGAACATAACAGAGTTCATAGAGTCATAAATGTTATCATAACTCTGAGTGGCGTCATTGAATATGTCATTAAGCGTATACAAATAATTATCAATCGATGAATTATTATTATCTTCATCTAATATTTTATTACCTAACTCAATCCATTGATTATAAATCTCTTTCATATGATCAATACTGTATCTAAAAGTATCAACTGAATCCCAAGCTTTCCTCATTACTTGTTCTTCTGAAATAGCATCAATATCATCACTGATAAGTTGAATTACTTTATCATCTAATACTGGTTTGATTTCTTTATTCACCATAGGTTTAATATCCTTATTATTTATAAAATTAATCAATTCATAATAGATAAAAACATCATTATTAAACTAGAGGTTATCAACAATAGTAAAATAATTAACCTCGAGTTCAAACTAATACGGTATAAAGAAAATAACAAACTAATAATTTGTCTAATACTTATAATAATATTTACAAAGTGAATATTAAAACAGCCCACCCCTATTCGGGGCGGCTTAATGGAATAAGGGTTAAAGTATTTTCTCAGTTAAAAACCAACCAGCAATACTTTCACGCTTTTTTTGAGTAGGCAAAACTTCATGAGGAAAGTTTTCGGACATAAACACAATCATCCGTCCAGCCAATGGCTCTAGCCGAAATAGTTCTTGATCTTGTAAATCATACACGACCAACTCCCCACCATCACCTGATTGCCATTCTTCATTTAAATAAATCACAGTGGTGACTTTACGAATGCCTTGTCCTTGGAAATTATCAATATGTTTTTTGTAAAATGCACCGTTAGGGTAACGACAAAAATGGGTTTCAAAATCACGCAGCCCCATATAACACTGACGATTTAACTCTTCACGGATAGTATCCATTTTATCCATATACTGCGTAATAGGCACACCCATTTCAGGTTCTAGCCATACCGTTTGATCACCACGAATGGTTTTATTGCCTTGTAATGACGCTTTATTGCCAATACGCGCATCTTTCAAAGCAATATCCGGGATGCAATCCTTGATTGCCTGACGTTGTTCAGGGGTCACAAAGTCATCCCACACATACCAACCATTGGTGGCGAGAGAATCAATTAAGTTATTTAATGACATGATAAATACGAGAAAGGTTTTTCGGTGTGATTTTATACTTCACTGTGTGGAAAATTCAAAATTAAAAACTTGAATCATGAGGATTAGAATTGCAAATCAATCTAACATTCTAAGCCTTATAAGAAAATAACTAGCTCTTCTATATTCAACGATTTTAACTTAAGTATTGATATCAATTAATTAAAAGTGCTCACTATTACAGTAAGCACTTCATTCTTTTTATAACCTAATAGAGATTGCTTTATAATCAAAAAGAGCTATCAAGCAAACGTAATTCCACCACCACAAGTAGGATTAATCCCACATCTTAATGTTTTACCAGGACAATATCCTACTGGTGAGGATTGTTTTATTTGTTCATCAATTGATGTAATTGAGCCATCAGACTGACTTTCAAAAGCAGACATTTGTTGATTGAGAATATCAGTTTGTTCTAAACCAATATTTGGTTCAGTGAGTTGAGTTTGTGATGCTGTTACTTCAGGGACATTATCATAAAACTTTACAATTGCTATATACTGATCAATACGTTCATTAAATGATGCTATAGAGTCTTGATATAATGCACTTATTTTTGCACCATACTCATTAAACTCTTGAAGTCCAGAGGCAGCCTTACCACCAATTAATTCATTGACTTTTTTATATGGCAGCAACCTATTCACTTCGACTATAATACTATCTTTCAAATTATTTAGTTCAGACTGCATTTTATCTAAACTAATATTACCATTAGAAAATTCAGTAAAGATATTATTTATACTTTCATCTGCCCTCTCCATCGATTTTCTAAATAAATTAACTCTCGCTATTTGTGCAAGGTTAACAATACCCATTTCTTTTTCGGTATTTTTTAGCTCAGTTAATACTGAGTTAGTTTTATTAAGACGAGATGCATATTTTTTATATTTTGCAGAAGATTGGTCTACCCTCTCCATTTTCCAGTTCAAAATACGAATATCACGTTCAGCCCTTCTTATCGTACCCAATATCTCTGACTGCAAAGCTTCCATATTATCATATGGTTCTCTAATTAATTTGATTGTTTCATTTTTAAAGTATGTAATATCTAAACGATTGAATTCAATAGTACTATTTATCATATCCATTCTATTTGTTGTATTCATCTAATTATTCCCTTTATAGACTATATTAATATAATACAATGAGACATATAATGTCACATCAATAAAACAGTAATAAATGCTAATCTAACTTCCGGTTAGATACAAATTTTCATTTTATATTTTTATTTAAAAAACAAGCAAACAAATATATTAATCTGCAAATTAATATATTTAAAATAATAGTTATTATCTTTCAATAAAAATACAAAAAATCACCTTCAACCCCTTGAATAAATAAAAATGTTTTTTAAATATATAATATTATTTATGTGGCCGATATTTGATTTCTATAATCATGTTTTACTTTATAAAAGTAATAGAATAACCTGCCACTATATACTCTAAATAATTAAGATTACAATTAGGCGACAAGTAAGTGAGCCACAGAGGACCTACATAAATAGGGTGCTAGTGTGAATAGACTAAGTCACCATACCTTAACTAAAGGTACGGCAACTTCAAATATGAAGAGTATATAATGACTTACACATTCTCTAGCCGCGCATACGATGCCACCAGCCATTTAATGCCTTGCCCTTGGAAGGCTATCTGCAAACGACAATGTTCGCCACTTCCTTCCAAGTTTATAATCGTACCTTCACCAAATTTAGGATGAACGACACGTTGACCTAATGCATAGCCTGAGTCATTCTGAATGATTGGTGTACCAAGGCGCTGATGATTAACAGGACGTGAAACGGTTGCACGTAAACGGACTTCTTCCACACACTCTGTGGGTAGCTCAGCAATAAAACGAGACGGCCGGTGGTAAACTTCTTTGCCATATAAACGGCGGCTTTCAGCGTATGTGATCGTGAGTTTTTGCATTGCCCGCGTAATCCCCACATAAGCTAAGCGACGCTCTTCTTCTAAACGACCACTTTCATCCATCGACATTTGGCTTGGGAACATGCCTTCTTCCATGCCAACAATAAATACGATTGGGAATTCCAGACCTTTTGCTGAGTGCAGTGTCATTAGCTGAACCGCATCTTGATGCACATCTGCCTGACCATCACCCGATTCTAAGGCCGCATGAGAAAGGAATGCCTGTAATGGCATTAAATCTTGATCTTCGTCTTGATAGCTAAAGTCACGCGTTGCGTTGACAAGCTCTTCCAAGTTTTCGATACGCGCCTGTGCTTTCTCACCTTTTTCTTGTTCATACATTGCGCGCAAACCAGAGTCATTAATTACCCTATCCGCTTGTACATGCAATGGCATTTCTTGCGTTTCTTTGGCTAAAGCATCAACTAGCTCTAAAAAGCGCTCAATCGCAGCTGCCGCACGTCCGCCCAGAACTTGCTCACGCAATAAGTATTCACAACTTTCCCATAGGGTCAGTTGCTGATCTCGGGCGGTTTGGCGCACGGTATCTAAGGTGCGATCGCCGATACCACGCGTTGGTGTGTTGACGACGCGCTCAAAAGAAGCATCATCATTACGGTTAGCAATGAGTCTTAAATACGATAAAGCATCTTTGATCTCTTGGCGTTCGAAGAAGCGTTGCCCGCCATAAATACGGTATGGCATCGCACTCTGAATAAGCGCTTCTTCCAATACCCGTGACTGTGCGTTACTACGATATAACATGGCACAATCTTGCAATGCACCACCATTTTCTTGCCACTGTTTAATACGGCTCACTACGTAGCGTGCTTCATCTAATTCATTGAAGGCACAATAGAGAGAAATTGGCTCACCATCGCCGCCTTCTGTCCATAAATTTTTACCTAACCGATCGCTGTTATTAGCAATCAAGGCGTTAGCCGCCTTCAAGATATTATTGGTTGAGCGATAATTTTGCTCAAGACGAATGGTTTCTGCTCCAGGGAAATCGTTTAAAAAGCGCTGAATATTTTCAACTTGTGCGCCACGCCAACCATAAATTGACTGATCATCATCACCAACGATCATCACTTTGCCTGTTTCACCAGCCAAAACGCGGATCCACGCATACTGAATACTGTTGGTATCCTGAAACTCATCCACTAAGATATTGGTAAAACGTTCGCGATAATGCTGTAAGACATGCGGTTTATTTAACCACAATTCATGAGCTCGTAAGAGTAATTCAGCAAAATCCACCAGCCCAGCACGATCACATGCTTCTTGATAGGCTTGATAGACCTTCAGCCATGTGCTTTCAACTGGATTACCATAGCTTTCAATATGTTGAGGACGCAGCCCCTCATCTTTTTTACCGTTGATGTACCACATGCCTTGACGTGGAGGCCATTGCTTTTCATCGAGATTCATCGCTTTAAGCAAACGACGAATTAAGCGGTATTGGTCATCGCTATCTAAAATTTGAAAATCCTGTGGTAGCCCCGCATCTAAATAATGTTGACGTAATAAACGATGCGCCAGCCCGTGGAAAGTGCCAATCCACATGCCACCTTCGCTTGAACCAATCAATTGATTGATACGATGGCGCATTTCTGCCGCAGCTTTGTTGGTAAAAGTAACCGCCATGATAGAGAACGGCGATGCATGTTCAACGGCCATCAACCAAGCAATTCGGTGAACTAGCACACGTGTTTTTCCGCTCCCTGCACCTGCAAGAACCAAGAGATTAGTACGTGGAGCTGCAACCGCTTCACGCTGTTTATCATTAAGACCTTCGAGCAGATTAGAGACGTCCATAATTACCATCAAAGCAAGACAGTGGTGGTATATTTATACCACCACTGTGTTTATATACAGAAAAATGATTATACCAGTGACAATAAAGAAGCCAACCGACAAATTTCAACATGTGGCAATAAACGCACATCTTTTTCTTCCATCAATGTTCTATTGTCACTGTTGATCCAGCAAGCTTGCATACCGCTACGAATAGCCCCTTCAACATCTGTCAGTAAATTATCGCCAACATGAAGGATAGCGTGCGGCTCTAACTCTAACTTTTGTGCTGCCAACCGATACATATCACAATAAGGTTTCGAACGACCATCGGGACCAGCCTTTAAGACAAATTGGAAATATTGTCCTAGCCCGCATGCATCTGGCTCTGCATTACCATTGGTGATCGCTACCAGCGGTAATTTTTCAGCCAGCTGCGTCAATATTTGGTGAGTTTCCAGAGGAACGTCGATTTGGTTTCGCCAATAAGTAAAATGCGCCATGATGTCATCAGCCCCTTTTTGGGCATCTTCACGGCTATAGCCATAATGGCAAAACATCATTTTCGATGATAACCAACGCCAGCGCGTTATATCATGGCAAATATCAGGCTCTTGATCGGCAACAATATTACGGAATGTATATAAGTCATCATTGGTAAAATGATTAAATCGCAGATCATATTCGCGGACAAAACGTAATACCTCTTCTTCCGTTTTATCAATGACTGGATGGTTATCATATAAAGTATCATCCAAGTCAAAAGTCATCGCTTGGATCGGTGATAACGGTCGGTAAAAATGCATTAGGGTTTCTCCCTTTTTGCTCTGGGATGAGCTACATCATAAACGTTTGCCAGATGCTGAAAATCAAGGTGTGTATAGATTTGTGTTGTGGATAAATTTGCATGACCGAGTAGCTCTTGCACACCGCGTAAATTACCACTTGATTCAAGAATATGTGTTGCAAACGAGTGTCGCAACTTATGGGGGTTGATATGGCTATTCACCCCTTGTTTGATGCCCCACTGTTCAAAACGCTTTTGTACATTACGATTCGAAATACGTTTACCGCTTTGTGTAGAGATAAAGACTGCATCATCTTCTGGATCATACAGTTCACGCATTTCCAGCCAACGTTCTAGCCAGCTGACTGCGGTTTTGCCCATTGGGATCTTACGCTCTTTGCTACCTTTACCCATCACTCGCACTTCACCGGTAGCCATATCCAAATGACGAACATCTAGACCTACCAGTTCAGATAAGCGCAACCCTGCACCATACATCACCTCAAGCATTGTGCGGTCACGAACGACCAACGGATCACCACTTTCCATATTCAGAAGCTGTGACACTTCATCGACATCCATATTCTTTGGTAGCCGTTTTTTGGCTTTGGGGGCATGTACAGACTTAACTGGATTAGCAGGGAGCTCCCCTTGTTGAACCATCCAATCGCAAAAACTACGCAAAGCAGATAAACGTAACGCCATACTTGCCGCCTGTAACCCTGCTCGACGGCTTTTGGCTGCAACATTACGCGCCTTCACCGTATCTAATTGCTGCCACTGCGCCATTTTCATGTCATTAAGCATCTCAACAACGGTAGTTAATTGGCGGCGATAATTAGTAATAGTGACAGGGCTTAGCCGACGCTCAACATGTAAATAGCGTAGAAAGGATTCGACTTGGATCATCAGCCCCTGTGGCTGAGCAGTTAGAGGCGTTCTATCCATCGACATAGTAACCTCGGCAAGATTTGTGCGACTTTCTCTAACATCACTGTGCCCATGCCTGACTGGTAATGGTCACGATCGCGGCTAGTAAAAATAACCATACCTGACTCGCCATGATGCCCAAACAGAGAGACAGCAACTGAACCAACATTTAGTGCATCAGGTAACAAAAGTTGTATTTCTGGGCCATTTAAACGGCCTAAGTAATTGGTTCTATCACCAAAACGTTGAATACGAATAGATTCGAATGCGCTGCGTGATACTACCAGTGCCTGTGCATCCAAAGGGGCAGAAAGCCGCCAGCATTCACTAAATAAACGCACTGAAGCCCCCGATAAGCCTAACCTTTTCGCCCAACGATTGAGCGCTGTGAGCATCCCATTAAGGCTTTCGGCCATCGACATTTCAATCACTAAGTATAAAAGCTCATCAAATAACTGGCCATTTTCATGCGCCTGTTCGACCATAAAACGAATATCTTGTTCCAGTTGTTTGATTTTTAAACGTTGGCGGTTCATTACCGCTTCAGGGAGCGAAATCGCCCCCTGTATAGCATGTGGGATCAAAAGGTGTTCAACGAGCGAAGCATTACGGATAAAAAAATCAGGTTGTTCCTGTAAGTACTGCACCACTTGGCGCTCATCTAATTGATGACAGCTTTCTGATGCAATTTTCGTTTTATCCATCATAACCTCTTAATAACTAAAGCTGTAAAACTCCATCATAGACATGGCTAGTTGGCCCAGTCATATACAACGGTGTACCCGGTCCTTCCCAACTGATATCGAGTGAGCCCCCCGGTAAATCAACTTTAACCCGACTTGCCAACACTCCTTGCTGAATACCAATCGCAACCGCGGCACAAGCGCCACTACCACATGCCTGCGTTTCACCGGCGCCACGTTCATAAACACGTAAACGGATGTGGTTTGCACTCACTACTTCCATAAAACCAACATTGACCCGCTCAGGGAAGCGCTCATGGCTTTCCAATACCGGCCCTAATATTTCGACTTCTGCGGTGTGCACACTTTCAACTTGGATCACACAGTGGGGATTTCCCATTGAAACAACACCACATAACACTGTACGTTCTAGCGCACGAATAATATAAGTTTTTTCCGCTTTAATGGCACGAAATGGCACTTTCTGTGGCTCAAATTCAGGCTCTCCCATGTTGACACACACGTCATCGTTATCATTCACAGTAAGAACCATACGGCCCGCTTGAGTACTCACTTTAATTTTTTGTTTATTGGTGAGCCCTTTAAGACGTACAAAACGAGCAAAACAACGAGCACCATTGCCACATTGAGCAACTTCGCTACCATCTGCATTAAAGATACGATAATGGAAATCTAAGTCGGGATCATAAGGCGCTTCAACCAATAACAATTGGTCGAAACCAACACCTGTATGCCTATCCGCGAGACGGCTGATTAATTCAGGCGAAAAATAGACGTTTTGTGTAACGCCATCTACCACCATAAAATCATTACCTAAGCCATGCATTTTAGAAAATTGCATATTCCGCTCCATCGCAGCAGCTTATTGGGGATTTGATACTGATGTAGGCGATTGTGCCGCCGTACTGTCCGCTGCTTTAGGCTCTACATCTGATGCTTTTGCAGGAGTCGCCTGTTCTTCAGGTGGAAAATAAAGAGGCCCTTTTAAACCGCAGCCTGAAAGTGACAATAAAATAATCAATGCAGATAGCCCAACTAAACTTTTTTTCATGATGTTTCGCCTGTAACACTAACTTTTGACGTCTGAATATAGCTAACAGATTAACAGGTGTGCTTGTGCAAATCACTATTGTTAATCAATTGAAATGCGATTTTCTTCCCTATCCACAATATGATAACCACCTGAAAACGGGTTAATTGACCCTTATCCACATTCGCCTCTATAATTTCTATACTCGTCATACTTCAAATTGCAGCGTTGTTGACTACGTTCACTTGTCGCCTAGCTGCACCTCGAATTATTTAGAGTATATGTAGCAAATTATTTGAGCAAATAGGAATTTAACCGTGAATGACAGTGAATTTCACCAACTTGCAGACACAATGATGGCATCCATTGAAGAGCATTTGGATAACTATGATGGCGACGCTGATATTGATTGCGAGACAAATGGCGGTGTAATGACGCTCAGTTTCGAAGATGGCAGTAAAATCATTATCAACAGACAAGAACCTTTCCATCAAATATGGCTAGCGACCAAGCAAGGTGGTTACCATTATGATTATAAAGATAATAATTGGGTCTGTGACCGTTCAGGAGGGCTATTTACGGACATGTTAGCGCAAGCCATCGCCTTTCAAAGCGGTGAACCGTTCACCTTTTAACTATTAATAGTAGTGCGCTTGATGTTGAGGTGATGGCTCAATCGATTTTACATCCACTAAGTCATCATCCTTTTCGATATCAAAAGGCCAAGTTCCCCCTGAAAAGGGTATCACTTGGTTTTTGCCTTGCTGGTTCACAATTTGGTAGAACTGAGGCAAGTTAAAGTTGATAAAATTAGCGCCATAAGTAAAGCGGTCATGAGACGATGAGTAAAAACGGCTAACATCCCGCACCAGCTCTTCTTTTGAACCTTCGCAATGTGAATATATTTCAACGCGATTCGCTTCATCTAACACATAAATATTGAACCCTGTGTTATCCGCTGTATTTTCAAAGAAAAACTGTACGATCCCCTCACTTGCATAACCATCAACGACAGCAGGTAAGTGGTGCTCTTCTTTTGCATTCAGTTTCACAGGCCAGCCATGCAGTTTGTTATGAGAAATCGCCCCATAAAACTCAACCGCATTTTCTAATTTCTGTACCGAGACGTTTAAACGCTCAAAGAACAGACCCCATGTTTGCCCTGCAATGCGTAATGCCTTAAAGCGCCCAGGGTCGTGACGATTACTGGATAAACGTAACTCAATACATTCGGAAACCAATTGTTGTACCCGAGTTCTGACTAAGCCACGTAAGTGCTCGCTATAACAAAATACTTCAACCGCATCGGGTGGCGCGGCGTCCTGATGCATCTTACCTAGAATGGTTTTTAATGCCTCCAACATACATTGCTCGCCGCTAAAATGCAGCGTTCTCACTTCATTCCATGAGTTACGATACAAAAGATCGATACTGCCAATTAAGCAACGTTGGTCTTCACCAAAACTAAAGACGTCCAACTTTCTGAAGTCAAAATGGACAACTTGATCAGAATAGATTTGGGTTGGATCATTCTCTAAATTAACAATGATCGCCAAATGACGAATTTCACAAGGGCTATATAAGGCTTTTGGCGTTGGTGCAGGTAAACGGATTGGGAAATGCCCTGATACATCGTGCATTAACTCAAGCAATTTTTTCTCATCACATTGAGATTTGCCATGATGCATATACACTTGGGTATTTTCAGTTAACAACCCATTAAAATACGCCCAAGCAACCAATTTGTTTAAGTAACGGTTATATTCTAACGGCTGATGACCAATAATCGTTTCGATATGCGGTGCTTGGTTATAAAGATACCAACCGCTACGATTAGCACGACCCGCTGGCACATAAATAAAGGTAAGATGTTGCTCGCTCAGATCCGGTGTTATTTGGGGATTCACTAAGGTTACTTTACCCGGCAAGGCCTCAAATGCAGCATATAACTTACGGGTCAACACCCCAATATCTTGTGGGCTAGCGCTGACACTTAAATTATTACGACGAGCAAAACGAATTAAATTACGATAACTTTGCATCATCGTATCGAGTAACTCATTATGCGCTTCACGAACTCGTTCAATCTTCCATTGGTTACGTGAATCCAGCATTGCTAAGCGTTCTGCTCCCCAGCCCCATGATTCTACTAATTGAGAAAGCACATCACGACGCCAGCCCGAGCAGGTGTTTGCATCATCATCTTCAGAGAGTTTTTCACAGACTTTAAGATAAAAACAGCGACGAATTAAATCTAGGCGGGTGGTATCATTGATTTCAATTAAATAACGGGTAACGCGCTCTAACATTAAACAATAGGAATCTAAACCGTAACAGACGATCTCACCTGCATGTAAATGGCGCTTAAATTCTAAAGCCAACAACTTACCTTTCGGATAATCCCATGAATAAGATTCGAGCAATAAGCTTTTCAAAACGGCTTTATACGGTGAGTCGACACTTTTATACAGTTGCCATAAACTCGCCCCGAAATATTCTGCTGCGGAGAGTTCGCCCAAGCCACCAAGGTCGAGCCACTCATTAGGTGTTAATACACCCTGAGCATAAAGTGCCATGACATATTCATCATAGTGTTGCTCTTCTTCAACCGGTACCATGGCCCACAGCAATCTTTTACCTGCCATACGTACCGCGGTACGGTAAAATTCATCAAGTAATAAGATGTGCTGCGTTGAACCGCAATCTTCACCGCCAATATGACCACTGGCATGATGACGAAAACGATTTTCATCAATTAAAAAAACAGTGACATCAATGCCTAATGAGGCCGCCCACTGTTCTATTAGGGTGCACTTTTTCTGTAATAAGCGTTTTTCTTCATGATCCAGCCATGCAGGGTGGCAGACCCAAATATCAATATCTGAGCATTGGCTTTGCCCTACTGAGGAAGTACTTCCCATCGAGTAAATACCTGTAATAGGTAATTCACCATTCGCTTTATCTGCTTGTGAAAGATATTTTTCAAATTGAGATAACCAAACTTGCTGGTCATTATCAGGGGTAAAGAAACAAACGCCGTGAGGAACATTACCTTCTATATAGCCAGGTATCATTGGGTGATGATAATGAAACAAGACAGGCAGCAGGCTATAAACCTTACAAAAGGTTTCACTCATTGACGCTGTTGCGCGATCTAACCGAAGTTGGTTTATCGCATCAAGTCTCTGTTTTAAAGTTTCAATATAGAGATACAAGGGATACGCCTGGCTTGAATGACTAAACGACACATCTGGGAAACCCCAGCACCCACTAGCAATAGATAGAGATATATTTAAATTTTTTTTCAAATGAATTGTTGGAAACGTGATCAATTTAACACCTTGGCGCAAAAGGGTAAAGTAGATCACATAATTTTCTCTGTGTATTTTTGATACAAATTAATTTTCAACATATTGTATAAAAAGACTTTTTATTTTTTATACCCTGAAAATATCCCTTGTTTATCAATGGAATAATAACAAATTACTTCCAGACTCAAAAAAGGCGCTTATTGCACTCATTATAGACGTAATTCGCATTGCACCTAAGCTTGCACGCTTCACCATAAAACGGTCATAGCATGATCTTTTTTTACTCACAAAATAGCACAATTAGCTAAATTAATTTTAGCGACCTACTCTGTTTTTGATGATTTTACCTCTCATTCATTCCTCATAAAAAGATGCTATCTATCAATAATCGTCTCAATGATTAGCAAGCTTTAACGGTGTTAACTGGAAAACTAGGCGCTAAAATGTTAAAACTAGGAATAATTGTATGGTTAATCTATGGCATTGAATGCCTGAGAAAGCAGCGAAATGACAGCAACGAATATCGTCCGTATTGCGACACGTAAAAGCCCTTTAGCCATGTGGCAAGCTCACTTTGTCAAAGAAAAGCTAGAGCAACTCCATCCAGGTTTACAGGTTGAACTGGTGCCTATGGTGACTAAAGGCGATATCATTTTAGACACTCCGTTAGCAAAAGTCGGCGGTAAAGGCCTTTTCGTTAAAGAGCTCGAATTAGCATTACTTGAAAAACGTGCAGATATTGCGGTGCACTCAATGAAAGATGTCCCGGTTGAGTTCCCTGAAGGGCTCGGATTAGTCACCATTTGTGAACGTGAAGATCCCCGTGATGCATTTGTTTCAAACCACTTTGCTAACCTTGACGCACTCCCTGCTGGGAGTATCGTCGGGACTTCCAGTCTACGCCGTCAATGTCAAATCAGAGAGTTACGCCCTGATCTGATTATCCGTGATCTGCGTGGCAACGTTGGAACTCGTCTTTCAAAATTGGATAACGGCGAATATGATGCCATCATATTGGCTGTTGCAGGTTTAAAGCGCTTAGGTTTAGAAGACAGAATTCGTACTGCTCTTACACCTGAACAATCACTACCTGCCGTTGGCCAAGGAGCAGTCGGTATTGAGTGCCGTTTAGATGACCAATACACTCGTAGCCTGTTGGAAAAACTCAATCACCAGAACACTTCAGTATGTGTTCTTGCTGAACGTGCGATGAATATGCGTCTTGAAGGGGGCTGCCAAGTTCCTATCGGTAGCTACGCGATTTGGCAAGCAGATCAAATTTGGTTACGTGCTCTCGTCGGTGCCCCAGATGGTAGCCAAGTTGTTCGAGGAGAACGTTTAATTGCCCCTGAACAAGCAACGCAGGCAGGTATTTCACTTGCCGAAGAGCTGCTCGATAAAGGCGCTCGTGAAATTCTAGCCAAAGTGTATGCAGGAAATGCACCTGAATGAGAGTACTCATCACTCGGCCCGAGCCATCAGGCGCAGAACTGATCGCCGCCATTCATGCAAAAGGGGGCGAAGCCTTTGCTGCCCCCCTCATTGAAATTGGACCGGGGGCTGAGCTTGATGTATTAGGATCAAGGCTTCATCAGCTCGATGAAAACGATTTAGTGTTTCTTTTATCTAAAAATGCGGTCTGGTATGCAGATTTAACCCTTAAGCGCGCGGGACTCAACTGGTCAGATAAGTTATCCTATTATGGTATTGGCCGCTCAACAGGCCAATATTTTGAAGAAATCACAGGGTCGACTATTCGTTGGCCTGAACATGGCGAAACGAGCGAAGCACTGCTCAGCCTTCCTGAATTACAGTTTCTTGAAGGTAAACGAGCCCTATTATTACGAGGCAATGGCGGAAGAGAGCTACTTGCTTCGACACTAAGGTCTCGCGGCGCACAAGTTGAGTATTGTGAATGTTATACCAGATACCCTGTGAAATACGATAAAGCAGAGTTTAATCAAAAATGGGTTAACGCCGACATTACCGATATTGTGATTAGTAGTGGTCAAATGTTAGCCTTACTAAATGAATTAATTGCTGAGAATACAAAAGAGTGGTGGTTTAAGCGCCGCTTATTGGTTGTCAGCGAACGGATTGCAGACCAAGCTCGCCAAGATGGCTGGCAAAAGGTCTGTGTGGCAAATAGCGCAGATAATAATGCTTTATTGGAAGCATTAATTTCAACCGACATGGGATGCTAATTATGACGGAACAAGATAAATCCACCGAGGCGGTTAATCATGAAACGGTAGCGGATACACCAAAAAACCGCCAAACAACACCGTCTTCGGAAAAAAAACGTTCAGGTCTCATCGGTAGTGCTATCGCTATCGCTATTATCATTGCTATTGGTGGTGGTATCTATTACTTCACTCAACAAAGCAATGCTCAACTTGTTAATGAAAACAATGAATTGAAGCAACAGTTAAGTGATTTAGCTGAACAACAAAAAGCAGATAGGCAGCGTTTGGACTCATTGATTGCCTCACAGTCAGAAATTAAATCACGCGCTACTGAATATGAAGCTCAGCTTAATCGCCGTATGCAAGAGCTGCAAGCGCATGTCAATGCCCTGTCCAGCTCTGATGTCAAAAATTGGTTATTAGCCCAAGCAGACTTCATGGTCAAAATGGCAGGTAGAAAACTGTGGAATGATCACGATCCTGTTACTGCGGCTGTTTTACTGAAAAGTGCAGATTCCAGCCTCGCTGAAATGAACGATCCAAGTCTACTCGACATTCGTAAAGCGATCGGTAATGACATCGCGAGCCTAGCAGCAATCAATCAAGTCGACTACGACGGTATTATTTTACGTTTAAATCAACTCAGTAATGAAGTCGACAATTTACGCCTAGATGATATCAATAGTGGTGACGCTAAGGTTGATGATGAGGAAGTTTCTAGTGATATCGCCGATTGGAAAGATAATTTAGCCCGCAGTTGGAAAAGTTTTACCAACGACTTTATTACAGTCCGTGCCCGTGATGGTTCAGAGGCTCCGCTACTCGCACCGAATCAAGATATCTACCTACGTGAAAATATTCGCTCACAACTACTGATCGCCGCACAAGCAGTACCGCGCTATCAAGAAGAGACCTATAAACAATCTCTGGAGCAAGTTTCAACATGGGTTCGCGCCTATTTTGATGTGAATGCACCGGCCACCAAAGCCTTCTTAACCGAAGTTGACGAGCTGATAAACCAGCCAATTGATGCAGAAATGCCTGACGCGTTGGAAAGCCAACCGAAATTGGAAAAGGTGATGCAAGCACGGGTGCGTAACTTACTATCACAGTCTGATGAAAATACATCAACGCCTGTCGCTGAAGCACCCGCTCAAGCGACTGAAAATGAAACGCCGCCCGCCGAGCCTGAAGCTAAACCAGAAGCTCAACCCGCGGAAACAACAACCAATGAGCAGAAGGGGTAACTATGATTAAGATACTCATACTGTTTATCGTTCTCATTGCTGGCGTTATTTTAGGGCCACTATTAGCTGGACACCAAGGTTATGTTTTTATTCGTACAGATAATTACGACATTACCACGAGTGTGACTAGCCTAGTATTGTGCTTTATTTTACTGCAATTTATTTTGCTGTTCCTTGGCTGGTGCTATCGCCGTTTCATGAGCACAACCTCAAGAACTAAAGGCTGGGTCAGTGGTCGTAAATACCACAAAGCACATTCACAAACACAAAAAGCATTTCTCAAACTGGCTGAAGGTGACTTCGATCAGGTTGAAAAGCTGATGAGTAAGCATGCTGACTTCTCCCAGCAACCTGTGATCAACTACCTGCTGGCTGCTGAAGCTGCGCAACAACGTGGCGATGAGCATCGTACCCATCAATACCTCAATAGAGCCGCAGAAGTTGCAGGAAGCGATCAACTTCCTGTTGATATCACTCGTGTTCGTATCCAATTAGCAGAAGATGAAGTGTATGCGGCACGCACAGGTATTGATAAGCTACTTGATCAAGCTCCTAGACACCCTGAAGTTTTACGCCTTGCAGAACAAGCTTATCTACGCTCAGGTGCCTATCAAGCACTGATTGAGTTATTGCCTGTAATGGCCAAGGTGCAACTGCACAATGAAGATGAACTAGAAGCCTTAAAACTCAAAGCCTACAAAGGATTAATGAATCAATGTATCGCGGAGAATGGCAGTGAAGGGTTAAAAAATTGGTGGAAGATGCAACCACGCAAAGTTCGCCATGAAACTGCTTTACAGTCTTTCTTAGCTGAACATCTGATTGAATGTGACGATATGGCAAGCGCCGAAAAAATCATTATTGATGGCTTGAAACAACAATATGATGAACGTCTACTGCTCTTGGCACCAAGACTACGTACTGATAAACCTGAATCACTAGAGAAGGTATTAAAACACCTGATTAAACAATCAGGTGCGACACCTCTATTAAACAGTACGATGGGGCAAATAGCGCTACAACATGCGCAATGGGAGTCTGCGGAAGCATATTTTAAAGCGGCGCTGGCTCAACGTTTCGATGCCCATGATGCAGCTTGGTTAGCGGATGCATTAGACAAGCTTCATAAGGCTGAAGATGCTGCCAAAATCCGCCAAGAGGCGTTATTGCATTCGTTGAAGCAAGATCGCTCTTAACTCCACCAATAAAAATTGATTTTGTTATATTGAAAACTCCATTTTAATCGTGGAGTTTTTTTTTCGCTTATCATTTATCGTTATCAACACGACTAAATGACTCACTTTTTAAATTATAAAAAATAACAATTACTGCCATTAATAATTCAAAAAAAGAATAATTAACTCAATAATGATTTTACCTGTTTATTTTTAATAACAATACTTTGTTGTCTAGCTTCAAACAAAACCGCTCTAACTCTGTAATATAATATTCACATAGTGTATAAATAATAATATATGCATTAACTAGGATCAGGATTTCTATATGAATGTAATTAAAACTATTTGGCGTTGGATAATTTCCACACCAAATCGCCTGCAAGTATTTTTCGATCTACTATTGTTGATTTGTTCTCCCTTTGTTTTTATCAGTATTATAGGTTTTAACACTGTTGACCTAAACAAAGACGTTTTCATCATTACATTCATTATTCTTTGCTACGCCTACATCACTCGCTGGTTCAGCAAATGGTTTTGTAGTAGAAACCGTTAATGAATAGGAAACCTCTTCATGCACTATTGAAGAGGTTGATTAAAGAATTAAATATTGCGAGCTGTCGCTAGGAGCATACAAAAGTATGTGACTGGCACGAATGAGTAGTCACCATACCTTAACGAAAGGCGCTGCAACTTGAAGTATGACGAGTATACAGACGAAAAAAAACACCTGCCAATACTAGCAGGTGTGTAAATATACAATCAGGTCTACAGACAGATGGTGCCTCACTCAACGTTACGTCCATGGGTTGATGAGAAGAGGATTAGCTCTTGTTCATCTAAATTGGACAATAGGCACCAGTAATCGGCTTGCGTCATTCCTTGGTTTATGAAGCATTGCTATCATAAGAAGTGGAATGAGCATCTACACAATAAATAATGCAGGATGCGTGCCAACTTTTTTAAAAGTGCTATTCCGCTTTATCTACCCACAGTTACTCTGAAAATACACGTCTCTCGCGCTGTTCACATCGTTTTTTACCACCACATCTTTGCTATATGTGAGATGATTTCTGATCACCCTAATTTTCTTTAGCAAAGCTGTCTCAATTAAGAGACATCAAAAATAACTTAAAAAATTATTCTTATAAATCATACAGTAAAATGTCTCCATTTAGAGACACCAATATAGTAATTTGTATCTATTTTACGACACAAACCAATCACACCACCAAATTACAAATAAAAACAAGCAATTAATAGCCTTTCATTATAAATTGAGTATCCTTAAAGCTACCTTCCCCTCCCTCTTAGGATCATCATTTATCACCACCCGATAAGGCAGGTTATGCAGGTTGGGTTAGTTAATTTGATTTGATTTGATTTGATTTGATTTGATTATTGTAAAAGGGTTTTAACTGAAGAAACAACACTGGCTATACTCTAAACAAGTCGAGTTGTAGCTAGGCGGCAAGGCGAAGATATCTCGATGAGCATACATAAGTATGTGATTTGGGTAGCAGAGGCAGCCACCATACTTAATGAAAAGTGCTACGGATCGAAGTGTGATGAGCAAAGCGGGGATAGCAAGAAGCCCGTCTTAACAGACGGGCTTCTTTAAATTTGGTCGGCGAGAGAGGATTCGAACCTCCGACCCACTGGTCCCAAACCAGTTGCGCTACCAAGCTGCGCTACTCGCCGAAATTGTTACTGCTTTACTCTTACTGACTGCATCTTTTCGTGGTGCGAAAGGGGGGACTTGAACCCCCACGTCCTGAGGACACTAACACCTGAAGCTAGCGCGTCTACCAATTCCGCCACCCTCGCAATGTCACAAAAAAATGGGGTGGCTAATGGGACTCGAACCCACGACAACTGGAATCACAATCCAGGGCTCTACCAACTGAGCTATAGCCACCATAACTTCACTTTATTCAAAGTGTTGCTATCATACTACATACAACTTTGTTTTGCCAACCGTAGCAGCACGCTAATTAAATGGCGCGCCCGACAGGATTCGAACCTGAGACCTCTGCCTCCGGAGGGCAGCGCTCTATCCAGCTGAGCTACGGGCGCTTAACGCCGTTGCGGGTGTGGATAGTACGGATTTAATCACTCTCTGTCTAGTCCTTTTTTAAATAAAAATATCGATTGCTTGCCTTTTGTTCATTTCGTCGATAAAGAGAGCATATTTCCTCTCTTTATCACGAAAATGTTAAATAACTAACCTTATTTTGAGTGGTTTATACTTTGACTTCCACCACGGTTAATGGCGCGGATCAGAAAATAAAGTGCAGAGACCGCCAATAAAAATATCGCACCGACAATCAAAGATAAACGCGTATCGGGGTTAATTGCCATCCCGATAATCACACAAGCTAAAAACAGCAAAGTCGCATAATTCACCCAAGGAAATAGGATTGATTTGAATGGGTGCTCAGCAAGCTTGTCTTTGTTCTGCTGACGAAAACGTAATTGACTCGTCAAAATCACGATCCAAGGCACCATACCGGGTAACACGCTAGCACTATAGACATAAACAAACACTTTCTCAGGATTCGGGATAATATAATTCAGACTCGAACCTGCCAATAGACAGAGAATAGTAAAGCCAACACAGCGTGCAGGAACCCCACTACGCGTCAGTTTTAATAGTGATTGAGGCAACTGCTTATTATGCGCTAAAGCGTATAGCATACGCCCTCCGCTATACATTCCGCTATTACAGCCCGACAGTGCAGCAGTCAATACCACAAAGTTAATCACCGCAGCCGCAGAGACAATACCGACTTTTGCAAAGGTCAGTACAAATGGGCTACCTTGTTGACCCACTTCCGTCCACGGAAACAACGTCACCACAATAAAAATTGCCCCGACGTAGAAAATCAATATTCGCCATAAAATATTATTAATGGCTTTTTTTAATGTTACCTGTGGATTTTTCGCCTCGCCAGCTGTGATACCGACTAGCTCAACACCTTGATAGGATGCAACGACGATACACAAAGCAAATAAAAAGCCCTTCCAGCCACCAGCAAAGAAACCACCGTGCTCGGTGAGATTTCCAAGGCCAATTGGTTCAAAGTTATTACCGATACCAAAGAAAATCAGGCTCAAACCAATCAAAATCATCACTACAATCGTGGTGACTTTGATCATCGCAAACCAAAACTCGAGTTCGCCATATAGCCTTACCGCAGCAAGATTCGCTAAAGCGACAGAAGCCACTGCTATCAAAGCAAATACCCATTGCGGGATATCAGGGAACCAATATTCTGCATAGACGCCGATGGCAGTGATCTCCGAAATCCCCACGGCAACCCACATAAACCAATAGCCCCATGCGGTTAAGCAGCCCCAAAAAGGACTTAAATATTTATAGCCAAACGAAGCAAAGGAGCCTGTAACCGGCTCAACATAAAGCATTTCGCCCATTGAGCGCATAATAAAAAATACAAAGATCCCAGCAATAATATAAGCCAATAAAACCGACGGCCCTGCCCATTTTAATGTACTCGCTGAGCCCATAAATAGACCAACGCCGATCGTTCCACCAAGAGCGATTAGCTCAATATGACGAGCCTCTAGCCCACGCTGAAGTCCTTGTTTAGAACTCTCCATAAATTCCCCTGTCGTTACTTTAAAAATCAATTATGACTTATATATACTCCAAATAATTCGAGTTGCAGTTAGGCGACAAGTGAAGATAGTCGGGGAGTATAGATAAACTCTGTGACTCGGCTAGCTGAACGTAGTCAACAACACTGCAACTTGAAAGATTTCGGGTATATTTGTAGTAATAAGCATGATAACCATTCATATAATGACTATTATACTAGTCGAAAAAAATGCCATAAGCCTGAATTTGAGCCAAAAGCATATATCTTGCATATAATTTTGAAGGATTATAGAAATAATTGAGGTAGGAGGCCAGAAATGAAGAGATTTTATTGTCACGACGCAGAGATACTCATACATCGTGACATGTCACGCAATAAATTATAGCTTGCCACCATAGTAGTAAGCTAAAAATTTAAGTAACTTAAATTGCCTTTTAATACGAGTCGGTTGCGATAACAAACGATACAACCATTCTAAGCCTAAATTTTGCCAAATTTTCGGCGCACGTTTCACATGGCCTGTAAAGACATCATAAGTACCGCCAACACCCATATACAGCGCATCAGGGTGTACTTTACGGCAATCACGCATCAAGATTTCTTGCTTTGGTGAACCCATCGCAACTGTAACAATTTTAGCGCCGCTCTCACGAATACGTTCAAACAGTGCCTCACGATCTTCCGCTGTGAAATAACCGTTTTGTGAACCAACAATATTCACATTCCATTGGGCACGTAGCTTGTTCTCGGTTTGTTCGAGAATTTCAGGCTTACCACCCACTAAAAAGACGGGGGTACCTTCTTTCCCTGCCCGTTCCATGAGTGCTTCCCACAAATCGGCTCCTGCAACACGCGAAACTTGTGCTTGTGGGTATTTACGACGGATCGCGCGCACAATACTGATACCATCTGCATAGAGGTACTCGGCTTGTCCAAGCAATGTATTTAATGCCTCGTCATTTTCTGCGGTCATCACTTTTTCAGCATTAATTGCCACAAGTGTGCCAGACTGGGTTTCGCCATCAGCAAACAGATGATCCAAAAAATGCGCCATATCTCTGAAGCCCCAGATTTGGTGACCTCTGATGCTATATTGTGGAATAGATTGCTGTTCCATAAAGCTCCTCTAGCGGTCGTCGCGACGTTGGTTTTTTAAATAAAAAACGGCTCTATCACGAATAAGCCCCGCACTTTCAAATAACCAGTACAGTAATTTCGCCAAAATCAAACAAAACCCAAAAATTAGGCAGAAAAAGACGACACGTGACACGAAAGAATCCACCCCTTCGCGGGCTAGCACTATCATGTTAAAAATGGCGCCAAAGCAGAATGCTTGCATGATCGCTGCTTTATAACGATTTGATTCTTTTAAACTCATACCATAGATCCAATCGAACCATTTGATAATCAAACCGACAACGATGGCACCAAGTGGGATAAATACCACGCCTCCCATGACTACTAATGAGCCAATTAAGGTAGGTGATATCGCTAAACCTGAATGGTTGTTAAGCACTTCCCATGTGAAGTAATTAGCTGAGTTTAAGACCGTATCCGGTCTATCAGGCCACAACCACGATGGGATAAAGACATAGAAATCACGCGCAATCGGCGCCAGTCCTTGGAACTCTATCTTATCGTAGTTGCTTAACAGTAACGCAAGGTTCTCCCACGGTGAAAAGGTATCGCGAGTCAAATACAAGAACGTATAGAATGCTTCTGCCCCACTCACGTCTAATCCATAGCGTTTAAGCGCGAGCCAGAACATCCCGACAATGCTTGCAACCCCCGCCGCAGCCAACATCCATAACGTGATCCAGCCTCTGACGATACCAATAAACAAAAAGAGTGCGAATGCAATAATAATGTTTGCTCGTGTACCACCGACGATAACATAGGTTAGAAAACCAAAAGCGACCGTACTCACTAGGAATAAAATCCAGCGCTTTTGCGTTGGTCGTAAAAAGTAAACGATCAGCATCGCAGGGATGAAAAAATAGAAAAAGCGTTTTAACGCCACCCCTGAAACTTGGCTGGAAAATATTTGGCTGTAAGTTTTTAGCTTAAATAGCAAAAAACCATTTTGCAGGAAGAAGATCCCAACAGTTACCACTGCCACCGCAACCAGCAATAAACAAGTGAGATTAGTTTCTACTTTATTCATGGTAAATAGCGGACGCTTTGCCACAGTAGGCGCTTTGGTTAGCCGTGTTTTGTACGTAACATAATAAATGGCGTAAAAACTGGTTGCCGCGAGTTGGGCGTATAGCAAGTATTCCGCAGGTACAACGGCCACATCAAATTGAAAGACCAGTGCACAAGTCAGCGGGAAACCAAAGTAAAACGTTAGTAAATACAGTAATGAAAAAAAGATATTAAAATTGAAACGTACGCGTCGGAACTCTTTATACAGCAACGTTCCCATAAAAATAATGGAGATCAGATAAACAAGCGATAAGCCTCCCAACTCGGCTAAGGTCATGCTTGATCCTCCGCAACGGCTAAGATTGCATGCCAGCCATCAGTAAAATTCGGTGCGAAGAAATCAATGTGCTGCTTATCTAATAGCGCCATTTGGCGTTGTGCTTCTTCAACCAAACCCACAGAGAGTTCATCACCATAGAAGAACACCGGAACATTTTGTGCAGTCAGATCCTGCCAAAATGTATTTTGTCGGCTGATAACAAAAGGAATACCGAACTGGATCAGCAAACACACTGTTCCCACGCCCTGCTGACGATTAAAAATAAAATAACCGAGATCACAGGTTTTCAGTAAATTCAGATAATCACTAAATTCCATGCGTTCTTTCAGGATGTTGACTTGACCCGATGTAAACAGTGATTGCGCAGTTTGTTCAACCTGCTGGATGTACGTTTGGTTATTAGCTGGGTAGCCCATAGGCACAATCACGTTAACCTGTTCACCAAACTGCTGTTTAATCGCTCCCAGCGCCTCTATGTGGCGATTTGAGCGATCACCTGAGTTACCCAGTAAGATAGTTAAACTCTCGCCCTGACGTACTGGAGGCGTATTAACGGTCAAGCTTGGATCCATACGTGTAGGAAAATACAGGACTGATGCAGGGACTCGTGGGTTTGATTGCTGAAAATAGCACAAATCCCCCCGTGTCGCGCAAACATGTCCCACTTTCTTTTGTGCCAATCGGCGTAAGATATAAAACAATTTAAATTTTAGGGAAGTGGACTCTTCATACAGATCTGCCCCCCAAATGTGCCACCAAAATTGATGTGACTTAATTTTACCAAATAGCAGCGCCAACCAAATAGGCGCATTAAATTGCCCATGGAAGAAAAAACGCTCCCGACGGTCAGCCATTGCACGACGGATCACGGCATCAGCAATCAATTTTTTACTTTCGAAGACCTCAATATCCAACTGTGGATAGGCATCCGCCAACTGTGTATCAAGGCTAACCACCATAAAATGCGGCTTTGGTGACTCTGCATTTTCTTTGCAGATCACATTATTAAAGAATGTCAGCACCGTTTGATTATGGTGGGGGAGGTCAGATCCCAGTACATGTATTAAGGTTGTCATACTCGCCTACGGTAGATCAAAAATACACAACAACAGAGGAGAAAATACACGATATAGGTCGCCATATAAGCCTGCGTTGCCCCTACAGCACCGTGTGCAGGTATCAGCCAATGGGAAAAGCCCATCAAGAGGATAAACTGACTCACCTCAGTCAAAATATAAAAACGTAAAGCCGCCTTTGCAATGACCAAATAGCCAAAGACATAGGCTCCAACTTTCAAAACATCACCCACTAATTGCCATGCAAACAAATCACGCATGCCATAAAATTTATCGGAAAACAGTAACCAAATCGCAAAATCACGCAGTAACCACACCATAAAGCTGGCGACAGCAACGGCGGGCAAGACAAATTTTAAGGTTTTAATGATCTCTGCTGAGATTTCATGTTTATGTTGTAGCCGAGACAACGTAGGTAGCAAATACACAGAAAATGTTGCCGTAATAAATTGCAGATAAGCATCAGAAATGGTGCTCACCCCAGTCCACAGGCCGACATCATCCCAACTGTATTTTGCAGCTAATAGATTTCGCATCATGATGTATGCGACAGGTAACGTCACCGACGTAATTAACGCCATGACGGTAAACTTACCTAAATTTGTCGCGATCGCTTTATCCCAAGCGGGTTTTAACATGGATAATGCAAATCGCTTACGGCGTACAATCATCAAAGCCGCTGGTAGCACGACAAGTGCCGGTACCAATGCTAATCCTGCTAAGGCGCCATCATAGCCCCCCATGGTATAGCATAAATAATAAGCAACAACGCCAATTATGCTACCGAAAATAATAGACTGAGCATTGCCAGAAGCGTCTCGATAGCCTTTTAAGATTGCTAAAAAGTAATTGGCATACGCAATCCCCATCTGAATGAAAGCCACCGCTTGGATAACTCGCTGGTAATCTTTACTGTCAAACAGTCCTTCACTAATCGAGCCACTAAATAGTAAGAAAATCAACGCGAGTAGTGTCGAAAATGCAAGGATCAGGGTGGATGACGTTCCTAATACGGCGCGTAGCTTTTCAGGATTTTCATGGTGTTCAGCAACATATTTAGTGACTCCATTAAAAATCCCTGCCCCTGATAGCACACCAAGAACAGTGATAAGTTGGCGAAAGTTTCCCGCCAACCCGACACCACTAGGGCCAAAAGAGACCGCTAATAGTTTTACAATCAGTAGGCCCGCCCCAATTTTTATCAGGGTAGACCCAGCTGTCCAAATAGAAGCTCTTGCTAATGACATTAGGCAAAAAACGCTTTAATCGTATCAATAACGGTTTGCTGTTCTTCATCAGTCATATTGTAGAACATCGGCAAACGGACTAAACGGTCACTTTCGCTAGTCGTGTAGCGATCTTCACCGTCAAAACGACCGAACTCTTCACCCGCAGGGCTGGTATGCAGTGCAACATAGTGGAACACTGTCAAAATACCGTGGGATTTCATATAGTCATTAAACTCAGTGCGTTGTTCGACATCTTTTAACTTAATGTAGAACATGTGTGCATTGTGTTTTAAACCTTCCGGCACGATAGGCAATGCAAGTTTACCCGCTTGCGCTAAAGGCGTTAATGCATCGTAATAGCGCTGCCACAATAGCAAACGGCGTTCATTAATTTTTTCCGCTTCTTCTAGCTGCGCCCATAGATAAGCTGCTTGTAAGTCAGACATCAAATAACTTGAACCAATGTCACGCCATGTGTACTTATCAACTTGGCCACGGAAAAATTGACTGCGATTGGTACCTTTTTCACGGATCACTTCCGCACGATTAATCAGTGACTTGTCATTGACCAATGTTGCGCCACCTTCACCGCCTGAAGAGTAGTTTTTGGTTTCGTGAAAGCTGTATGCACCAATATGACCAATCGTTCCCAAAGCACGACCTTTATAGGTAGACATGACCCCTTGTGCCGCATCTTCAATGACAAACAGATTATGCTTTTCAGCAATTGCCATAATCGTGTCCATTTCACAAGCGACGCCTGCGTAATGAACTGGGACAATCGCACGAGTGCGCTCTGTGATCGCCGCTTCGATTTTTGTTTCATCAATGTTCATGGTATCAGGACGGATATCCACAAATACAATGGTCGCGCCTCTGAGCACAAACGCATTAGATGTTGAAACAAAGGTAAAGCTAGGCATGATCACTTCATCGCCTGGCTTAATGTTAATGAGGATCGCCGCCATTTCTAATGATGCTGTACAAGAAGGCGTCAATTGGACTTTAGGGCAATCAAAACGCTTTTCCATCCACTCTTCACAGCGTTTGGTAAAACCACCATCACCACACAGCTTGCCGCTATCCATGGCTTGCTTCATATACGCTAATTCAGTTCCTACAACGGGTGGCTTATTAAATGGAATCATGTTGTCCCCTATATAACCAATACGCAGTGCTAGCAACCGCAGCACCGCTACGTGAATAAAGATTCAATGCAGCAACATTGCTGATTTGCGTGGCAACATTTAGCTGTCTTTTTTGGTGTTGCTTACACCATACCCACGCTGCTGACATCAATTTACGGCCAATCCCTCGCCCGTTCGCTCCAGGCATCACAGCCAGAAGGCCAATACGTGCTGTGTCATCATCAAGGTGCCTTAAACTCACAAAGCCTAAAATCGCCCCTGATGCCTCTTTAACTAACAAACATGTGTGGTCAAACGTGCCTAAAACCGCTTTTTCTATCCACAATGCATAAAAACGCCCACTGTCACCGTTACAGTACCAAGGGGCACGAAAACGGCTTTGACTAAACACCTGTTCAGCCGCCTGACGCAATACAGGGATTTCATCGGCAACAGCAATATCAACTCGCTCTGTTACCAATAAGCCACTGTTCAAATAAGCATTTTCTGTGCCAATAGTCAGGGCAAAATCCACTTCACCTTCAACTAAGGAAAAACCAAGTTGAGATAAACCATCAAGGCGTTCAATATCACCCGCTGAGATTTTCGCTTGAACAATAGCATAGTCATCTAATTGGCTCTCAAGGATAATCTCAGCTTGTTGCGCTGCGAAGTCTAACTTGGCAGTAGAAAGTCCGAAAAAATCAGACTCCCATTGCTGGTGATCAATATTGGCGCGGACGGACACGAAGTAAATCCTCTAAATACTGGCCATAACCTGTTTTACTGAGTTGCTTCGCTGACTTCTGGACCTGTTCATCGGTCAACCAGCCATTACGCCATGCAATCTCTTCCAAACAAGCAACCTTAAAACCTTGGCGTTTTTCAACGGTTTGTACAAAAGTGCCTGCTTCAATCAAGCTATCGTGAGTCCCTGTATCCAACCAAGCAAAACCACGACCTAACAGCTCAACATTCAATTCACCACGCTCTAAATACATTTGATTGATTGAGGTGATTTCGAGTTCGCCACGTTCTGATGGTTTAACTTGCTTGGCAAATTCAACCACTTGATTGTCATAGAAATACAGACCTGTTACCGCCCAATTTGATAGCGGTTTCTTGGGTTTTTCTTCGATGGACAGTACTTTAAAGTCATCATCAAACTCAACCACACCAAAACGCTCAGGATCCATCACTTGATAGCCAAACACAGTGGCACCTTTGGTTCTCGCTGCAACCGATTTCAGTTTAGGGCTAAATGAATGACCGAAAAAGATATTATCGCCCAATACTAAGCAACACGCGTCATTACCGATAAATTCTTCACCAATAATAAAGGCTTGTGCGAGGCCATCAGGAGAAGCTTGTTCTGCGTAGTTCAATTCAATACCAAACTCATGACCATCACCTAACAACCGCTTAAACATAGGTAAATCATCAGGTGTAGAAATGATTAAAATTTCGCGGATCCCCGCAAGCATGAGTACTGATAGCGGATAATAGATCATCGGCTTATCGTAGATGGGTAATAACTGCTTCGAGATACCTCGTGTAATCGGGTGCAAACGCGTTCCCGACCCACCAGCAAGTATTATACCTTTCATGATCCCTCCTTAACGGCTCAGACCTAGACGTTCCCCCGAATAGGAACCATCTTGAACACGACGCCACCATGTTTCATTATTCAAATACCACAACACCGTTTTACGAATACCAGACTCAAATGTTTCCTGTGGTGTCCATCCTAATTCATTGGCAATCTTATCTGCATCAATAGCATAGCGCATGTCATGACCGGGTCTGTCAGTTACATAAGTAATCAAATCACGATAATGTGCAACACCTTGTGGCTTTTGTGGACATAGCTCTTCAAGCAATCCACAAATCGTTTCAACGACATCAATATTACGTCGTTCATTATGACCACCGATATTATAGGTACTACCCGGTAGTGCTGTTGTAGCTACCAAGTGCAACGCACGTGCGTGATCTTCAACAAATAACCAATCACGGATCTGCTCGCCTTTGCCATAAACAGGAAGAGGCTTGCCTGCTAACGCATTCAAAATAATCAGCGGGATCAGTTTCTCAGGAAAATGATAAGGACCATAATTATTTGAACAGTTGGTGATCATGGTTGGCAAACCATAGGTACGCTGCCACGCTCGCACTAAATGGTCACTGGATGCTTTAGAAGCCGAATAAGGGCTGCTTGGCGCATATGGTGTTGTTTCAGTAAAGAATCCATCTGGCCCTTCCAAATCACCATACACTTCATCAGTTGAAATATGGTGGAAACGAAATTGGCCTTTTTTCGATTCGTCTAGCGCCATCCAATAACTGCGAGCAGCCTCTAACAAGGTGTAAGTACCGACAATATTCGTTTCAATAAAGGCAGCTGGCCCATCAATAGAGCGGTCAACATGGCTTTCTGCTGCCAAGTGCATCACTACATCAGGTTGATATTTAGTAAAGACGCGGTCTAACTCCGCACGGTCGCAAATATTGACTTGCTCAAAAGCATAGCGCTCACTGCCTGAAACTTCGCTTAATGACTCTAAGTTTCCTGCATAGGTCAAACAATCCACAACAATTGCGCTATCGCTGGTGTTTTCAATAATATGACGAACGACCGCAGAGCCGATAAAACCGGCTCCGCCTGTAATTAAAATGCGTTTCAACGCCAAACTCCTTTGGTATCAACAACCCATTTTTGTTTAATTAATGAACCTTGAATCGCTTTGAATTGGTTATGATCAACAAGCATTAAAATGATGTCTGCATCTGTCACCGCATCTTCAATTGAAGCGAGCTCAACGATACCTTTTAATGATGTTGGTAATTCATGAATGTGAGGCTCAACCGCATAGGTTTTACCTTTGTTCCAGTTAGCGATCATCTTAGTGATATGCATCGCTGGGCTTTCACGTAGGTCATCAATGTTTGGTTTAAATGACAAGCCGAAGCAAGCAATTGTTACTTCGCTGGCAGTTTTACCTGTTTCAGCTAAGCAATCTGCAACTGCCGCTTTAACTTGATCAACCACCCAAATTGGTTTGCCATCATTGACTAAGCGTGCAGTGTGGATCAAACGTGATTGTTGTGGATTTTGTGCCACAATAAACCATGGGTCAACGGCAATACAGTGTCCACCAACACCTGGACCTGGTTGCAAGATATTGACGCGAGGATGGCGGTTTGCCAAGCTGATCAGCTCCCAAACATTAATATTTTGTTCGGCACAGATCAGGGATAATTCGTTAGCGAAGGCAATGTTCACATCACGGAAGCTATTTTCAGTCAGCTTACACATTTCTGCGGTTCTTGAGTTAGTAATAACACATTCACCTTCAAGGAAAATATTATATAGCTCACTCGCACGTAATGACGATTTCGGGTTCATACCACCAACAACACGGTCATTTTTAATCAACTCGACCATCACCTGACCCGGCAATACACGCTCAGGGCAGTACGCCACATCAATATCAGCTTGCTCGCCTGTTTGGTGCGGGAACGTTAAGTCAGGGCGCGCTTGTGCCATCCACTCTGACATTTGCTCAGTGGTACCGACAGGCGAGGTGGATTCTAAAATCACCAAATCCCCCTTTTTCAACACAGGGGCAATCGACTCGGCAGCAGCCTTCACATAAGTCAGATCAGGCTCATGTTCCCCTTTAAACGGTGTTGGTACCGCGATCAAATAAGCATCTGCCGGTTGCGGCTTAGTAAAGGCTTTCAGATGACCTGCTTCAACAGCCGCTTTAACGACGTTGTCGAGTTCTGGCTCAACAATATGGATTTTACCCTGATTAATGGTATCAACCGCATGTTGGTTGACATCAACGCCAACAACTTGCTTTTTGCGCGAGGCAAATGCCGCTGCTGTTGGTAAACCAATATAACCAAGGCCGATAACAGAAATAGTTTCAAAACTCATAATTTCACCTGATTGCTTTTTAGTGCTTCAAGAATACGCTGACAAGCATGACCATCCCCATATGGGTTATGAGCGCGGCTCATTGCATGATATTCCGCTTCATCTGTCAGTAACCGGTTAACTTCTGCAACAATTTTTTGTGTGTCTGTACCAACAAGGCGTACGGTGCCTGCATCGACAGCTTCTGGGCGTTCAGTTGTGTCCCTCATGACTAAAACTGGCTTGCCTAGTGATGGCGCTTCTTCTTGGATCCCACCTGAATCCGTCAAAATCAAGTAAGAATGATTCATCAAATAGACAAAAGGCAAATACTCTTGAGGGCTAATAAGAATAATATTATCAATACCATGCAAAATACGTTTGACAGGCTCACTGACATTTGGATTCAAATGCACAGGATAAACTACCTGAACATCAGGGTGGCTTTGGGCAATTTCAGCCAATGCATGGCAAATACGTTCGAAACCACCGCCAAAACTTTCTCGACGATGGCCCGTCACTAAAACCATTTTTTTGTTTGCATCTATGAATGGGTAATTTGCAGCCAATTTTTCGACCATATATTGGTCACTCATCACCTTATCTCGCACCCACAACAGCGCATCAATAACCGTATTACCCGTTACAAAAATATGGTTATCTGGGAGTGACTCTTTCAGTAGATTTTGGCGAGAATTTTCCGTTGGTGCGAAATGGTACATTGCCAAATGCCCCGCAATTTTGCGGTTTGCTTCTTCCGGCCAAGGGGAATACAGGTTGCCGGTACGCAGCCCTGCTTCGACATGCCCAACAGGAATGCGATGATAAAATGCAGCGAGGCTAGTAGCCATCGTGGTTGCGGTATCACCATGCACTAACACAACATCAGGCTGAAAATCAGCAAATACGCTTTTTAGCCCTTCTAGGATACGACAGGTAATATCGGTTAAATCTTGCCCCGGCTTCATAATATTGAGATCATAATCAGGTGTGATCTCAAATAGCTTCAGTACCTGATCGAGCATTTCTCGGTGCTGGGCCGTTACACATACTTTAGCTTCAAAAGCCGTATCATTAGCAAGTGCATGCACCAGTGGAGCCATCTTAATGGCTTCCGGTCGAGTGCCGAATACAGTCAATACTTTCACAGTGACTCTCTTATATTTATCTATGCAGTTAGCTGCTTTTATTTAATTATAATGACTTAATGCAGTGGCTGACCTGATGCCAGCCACTTATACAAATCAGGATGGACGACGGCGAGCAAGCACAACGCCTGCACCAACCAACGCACCAATAGCACCCCATAGAACCATCATAAAGGCTCTGCGTGGGCTATCACGTTTGACAGGATCTTCAGGTGTCCGTAGGTAACGGTAAGCCTGAAAATGGTCTTGGAGAGTTGGCCCTACACTCAATGTCGATAACATTGCGATGTTTTGATCATAATCAGTATCATGATCAGGCCCTGTCGCTTTCAGCGTTTCAATCTGAGCTTCCAGTAGTGGAACCCCTAGCATAAACATTTTTGAATCTGGGATTTCATCAACTGGTGCAGTACTTTGATTACGTGAAATACCTTGTTTTTCTGCGACTTTCAGTGCTTGCTGAAGAACATTTAAACGTCTTTCATAAGCGGATTCAGCAACCATATCTTCACGTTTTACTAACGCTTTCATAGACTGCAATTTAGTCGCCCAAGTCCCTTTGATTTCATCATTCAGATTTGCCGTTGCGCGTTGATTAGCAAACTGAACATATTCACGTAATAACTGGTTAGCATCTTTCGAGGTTTCAGCAATTAACTTAATGCTGTCATTCGTATTTTTAAGTTTATCGGATGGCGTAAATTGAATATTGTCGATCAACTCATCCAAAAGTGCGGCATCTGCCTTCTGATCATTCTCTAAGCGCTGCTTATAATAATCCGTTGTTAACCAAAATTGACGTCGAGTATCATAAGCACCTACCTGCTTAATAAACTCTTGGTATGCTTCATTGGCAATCGTGGGTAGTTGACCTTCTTGACCCGTCGAATTGATTCGAGAATCCAGATTACGTAAAAACTGTTGTTGCGAATAGTAACTACCCAAATTATTCACGGTTGGCAAGTCAGTGATCGCCGTTGAGCTCCATTTCTGCTGCATAAAATAGGAGGCTCCCAATGCAATTGCTGCGAATAACACAGCAATTGCCACGATCCAAATTTTACCTTGCCATAAAGAACGGCACAAACCACGGATATCCAATTCCGGTTCTATCGGCGGCTGATACTGATTAGGTTGTGTTTCTGAGTTTTTCACTGCACAGAACCTCTATTATTTCCGTTTGTCGTTACCGTACTGCACCTCTACGCATACGACGTCTGACGCGTTTAATAAAACGAGCCACTTTCCACGCTCGTTTGATGCAGTAACCATACATAAAGAAGACAAGCAAAAAGAGTGCCAACATTACCCATTCAGGTATAAATGTTAGACGTTCACCAATAATTCCTACGCATGCTAAAAACGCGGCCGACAATGTGATCAGCACAAAAGCCCCTCTTGGGGTAAAACCTGAACGCATAATCAAATGGTGAATATGTTGGCGGTCAGGTGAAAATGGGCTCATACCTTTGCGAATACGACGATACATAATCGCTACCATGTCCATTAGTGGAATTGCAATAATCCATAATGCAGTGACAGGGTTAATTGGATGTATCGTTTCTTGGGTCGATTCCACAAGGATCCAAATAATGGTAAAACCGATCAAGGTACTTCCCGCATCCCCCATAAATACTTTAAAGCGGCGGCCCAATATGCCTAAGTTTAAGAAGATATAAGGAAGAATAGCTGCAATAAAGGCAAAACACCAAAATGCTAACGCGTAGTTACCACTTTGATATAACAAAAAGCCTAGCGCCCCGAACGAAACACAAGATAGCCCACCTAAAAGCCCATCAATACCATCAACCATATTAAAGGCATTGATCGCAGCCCAGACAGCAAATAGAGTGACAATATAACCGAATGGCCCAAGGACTAATTCCCATGGTCCAAATGCATGACCTAACGATTCTAATTTAAGATCAGCAATCATCATCATGGCAACAGCAACCATTGCCTGCACGCCCGCCCTTAATTTAACGCTAATATCGAATCGATCATCTAAAGCACCGATAAATACCAGCAAGCCGGCACAAACAAGGTATAACCATTTATGAGGAATATATTCCTCAGTAATGACAAACGCAAAACAGATACCAAAAAAGACCGTTATCCCCCCAACTAAAGGGACCAATCCTACGTGTTTTTTTCTAAAGTTAGGTTTATCTACCAGCCCGATTTTGGTTGCTACAACACGAGCGATAAAAATAAATACTAACGTGAACAAAAAAACGTAAAACAGACTAGCAAAAAATTGTGCGGTGTCCACGAGTCACTCTCTTATCTTTTTATCTAACTAACCTAAAACTAAAATATTTGTTCCCATACAAAGCCACGGGCGACAGCACATGCATTATCATCTCAAAATAGATAAGCGCTATAAGACGAGTCTTTAATAACTATACTCTAAGTAATTCGAGTTGTAGGTAGGCGACAAGCGAAGATAGACGGGGAGCATAGACAAACTCTATGACTCGGCTAGCTGAACGTAGTCAACGCTCCTACAACTTGAAAGATGACGAGTATATATTAAAAATTAGTCCCATAAGGTTATTACCGTATCCCTATTATACTTCAAATAGCAGCATCACTTTCAATCACACTCATCATACAGGCTTACCCACCCAATGATTGATATTATTGCTACCCAGCTGCACTTCAAACTATTTTGTAGATAACAAGGATACGACAACATCCTATTTATGTATCTTATGCCAAATAAAGCAATATACATGCCATAAAAACCAGTCACTCTTTAGCATTATAATTTTAGGCTTTTTTTTGTTTAATTATTGCACCTTTTTTGATAAATCAAAAAAAGACAATTCGCAAATGATATTCTCTGTTAATAAATACACCAATAGCATGTATCATATACAATTAATCAGCATACAAATAAAACAAAAATTATTTTACTTAACAAATCGATTCTCCGTTTTATGATAGAAAAAATCCAATACAATAATTATTATTTTATTGATAACCATCATGTCTATACGCTTGTATGATGTTTTCCTTACTTTTCAGTTCTCAACTTTCCGTTGCTCGCCTTCATTCGCAGTGCTAAACATGGATTTTTAGTATCCCTACATAAAAATGCCCCTGTCTTTCACAAAACTAATTTAAACAAACAGAAAGATTAAAGTAGTATCTCAAATCATTCATATAATACACAAGAAAAATACTGTTAATAGATAATGTTATACACTTTCACACGAGCTAAACGTGTACTTATTGATTTTGTATGATAATAAATCATCTGAGCCATTTATGACCATTACATTAGAATAAATCTGATGAAATTATTCACTTCAATATACTTAACAACAAATAATCCTGCTAACAGGAAATATATTTGTGTTTCGTATCAAAACTCACTAATTTTAAGCGATTATTATTGGCGTTTTTACAAAATACATTTTAGTTTGGGTACTCGCGGTAAACATAATATTTAATCATCGATATTTTATTTTAGAAGGATAAAATTGAAACTCGTATAGATCCCATAGTTTAAAATGCCATTTAACACGCAAAATCAATAAATGAATAAATCGAATATTTTACAAACGTTACATACTTCTTTCTTTCAAATTTGTTTTAACTATTGATATACCATAGTAGAACAGTCCTAGTCCTGATAGGCCTTATACGATTTTATAAATCAATATCACCTGTATGCACAATCGAAAAATAAGCAATAAACTGATATAAAAAAAGCGCTGTTATCAACAGCGCTTATGCGAACCAGCAATACTGAAAGTTTATCGACTATGAACGTTTCATAAAATCGAAAAACTCTTCGTTAGTTTTCGTCATTGCTAATTTACTGATAAGGAATTCCATCGCATCAATTTCGCCCATCGGGTGAATAATCTTACGGAGGATCCACATTTTCTGTAATTCTTCTTGCGAAGTAAGCAGCTCTTCTTTACGTGTACCTGAACGGTTATAGTCGATAGCTGGGAAGACACGTTTTTCTGCGATCTTACGAGACAGGTGTAATTCCATATTACCTGTACCTTTAAACTCTTCGTAAATAACTTCGTCCATTTTAGAACCAGTATCTACAAGAGCAGTTGCAATAATGGTTAAACTACCACCTTCTTCAACGTTACGTGCAGCACCAAAGAAACGCTTAGGACGATGTAATGCGTTTGCATCCACACCACCCGTTAAAACTTTACCTGATGAAGGTACAACGGTGTTGTATGCACGCGCAAGACGTGTAATCGAATCAAGTAAAATAATAACGTCTTTTTTATGCTCAACGAGGCGTTTTGCTTTTTCGATAACCATTTCAGCAACCTGAACGTGACGCGCAGCAGGCTCATCAAAAGTTGAAGCAATTACTTCCCCTTTAACCAAACGTTGCATCTCTGTCACTTCTTCAGGACGTTCATCAATCAGCAGAACCATCAAAACGCAGTCTGGATAATTGTGAGCAATATTCGCCGCGATATTTTGCAGCAACATTGTTTTACCTGCTTTTGGCGGAGCGACAATCAGACCACGTTGACCACGACCAATTGGCGCTGCCAGATCCAATACACGCGCGGTCAAATCTTCAGTTGAACCGTTACCACGTTCCATACGAAGGCGATTATTTGCATGTAATGGGGTTAAGTTTTCAAAGAGGATTTTGCTGCGGGCGTTTTCAGGTTTATCAAAGTTAACTTCATTAACTTTTAATAACGCAAAATAGCGTTCACCTTCTTTAGGAGGACGAATTTTTCCTGAAATGGTATCGCCAGTGCGAAGGTTGAAGCGGCGGATTTGGCTAGGAGAAACGTAGATATCATCGGGACCTGCGAGGTAAGAACTGTCTGCGGAACGGAGGAAACCAAACCCATCCTGCAATATCTCCAGTACGCCATCGCCGAAGATATCTTCCCCGCTTTTCGCATGCTGCTTCAAAATCGAGAAGATAATATCCTGTTTTCTCATACGGGCTAAATTTTCTAGCCCCATGTTTTCGCCTAACGTAATCAGTTCTGATACCGGCGTATTTTTTAATTCGGTAAGATTCATAATGGTGGGTTCTTTAACTCGGGGTATTTCTCGAACTATGAACGTAAATTGAAGACAACTATATATATTATACTCGCCTATTCCAAGCCACCGCATTGTTGGTTATGTTCACGGGTATTAGAGACATAGATTTCTATGCAACTATCAACTCGCTCACTCGCCACCTAGCTGTACTCTCGAATTATTAGAGTATACATAGTGTCAGTTTAACTTTATAACGCCCTGTTAATAACTACAAACTACAAGATTAACAATGCGTAAAAATTCTTGCGCTTGTTACTGCTAAGACTGCACTAACATTTAGCGTCGAATCATCAGAATGATGCGCGACCTATTATTAGAAACACAAACAATATTAGCAATAGTTTTTTTGTGCATTTAAGACAACATTGATCCCAATATAGCAAATTTGCCGCACCCAAAGCACTAAAACACAAATTAAAGACTCATTCCGCAACTGTGACTTGAATTACTACCAACAACATACTTCAACATAACTATCTTAAATTGATATAACAAAACATCACAAATGAGATGACTGAATATTGCAAGCGCGAGCAATCAGTATGCAAATTAATAATTTTTTGAAATCAATACACTATCAGCCCTAGATCACAATAGATGAACCACAACTGAACTGATAAACCAGATATTTATGATAAGAACAACGGATTATAAAGCAAGCCATACGGATACTATACGAGGATGCAGATAACTTATCATGCTTCAGAGAGGACGTCTAGCGGTCCTCTATATAAAATAGATATACCGCTAAACGTTTTGACTTAAATATCAGCTATAACTTACAGATTTTCGTCTAGAAAATCTTTTAACTGAGATTTAGATAATGCACCCACTTTTGTTGCCGCTACTTCACCATTTTTGAATAGTAGAAGCGTTGGGATACCACGAATACCATATTTTGGTGCCGTTGCTGGGTTATCATCAATATTCAGTTTTGCGATGGTCAGTTTGCCTGTATATTCTTCAGAAACTTCATCAAGAATTGGCGCGATCATTTTACAAGGACCACACCATGCAGCCCAGAAATCGACGAGAACAGGTGAACTTGCTTTTAGTACTGCGGTCTCAAAGCTTGCATCAGTTATATGTATAATTTTGTCGCTCATGTTGTACTCCAATGGATCATTTTTACCGTCTTAGTGTAACATTAATTGGCATCAGTATGCTTTATTTCAAAAGATACACTTTCGTAAACCAACCGTTAACTGATATTCTACCATACTATGAGTAAAGCACACTTGACAGAAAAGAAGTTTTCCGACTTCGCCTTGCACCCAAAAGTCATTGAAGCACTTAATAAAAAAGGCTTCAATTTTTGTACGCCAATCCAGGCGTCAACCTTGCCTTTCACTGTCGAAGGCAAAGATGTTGCGGGGCAAGCGCAAACTGGTACAGGTAAAACGTTAGCTTTTTTAACGTCGACATTCCATTACTTACTAACACATCCCGCTATTGAAGGGAAAAAAGCCAATCAACCACGCGCATTGCTCATGGCTCCAACACGTGAACTTGCCGTGCAAATCTACTCTGATGCAAAAGAGCTGGCTGAGTATACTGGCTTAAAAATGGGGCTTGCTTATGGTGGCGATGGCTATGATGAGCAATTAAAAGTACTGCAAAATGGCGTTGATATCCTTATCGGTACAACTGGCCGTTTAATTGACTATGCGAAACAAGGTCATGTTGATCTCGGCGCTATCCAAGTTGTCGTACTTGATGAAGCTGATCGCATGTATGATCTTGGCTTTATTAAAGATATTCGCTGGTTATTCCGCCGTATGCCTGCGGTCACTGAGAGACTAAACCTACTCTTCTCCGCAACACTTTCTTATCGTGTAAGAGAGCTGGCATTTGAGCAAATGAATAACCCTGAATATATCGAAGTAGAGCCTTTGCAAAGAACAGGTCATCGTATTAAAGAGGAGCTGTTCTACCCATCAAATGAAGAAAAGATGCGTTTATTGCAGACATTACTCGAAGAAGAGTGGCCTGAACGCTGCATTATTTTCGCTAATACCAAACATCGTTGTGATGATATTTGGGCGCACCTCGCTGCCGATGGGCATCGTGTCGGATTATTAACAGGTGATGTTGCACAAAAGAAACGTTTACGCATTTTAGAGGAATTCACTCAAGGTAATCTTGATATTTTAGTTGCAACCGATGTCGCGGCTCGTGGGTTACATATCCCATCAGTAACGCATGTGTTTAACTATGACTTACCTGATGATTGTGAAGACTATGTGCACCGTATCGGCCGTACTGGACGAGCAGGTGAAAGTGGTAATTCAATCAGTCTCGCTTGTGAAGAGTATGCATTGAATTTACCTGCTATTGAGGAATACATTCAACATTCTATTCCTGTCAGTAAATATAATAGCGAAGCACTGCTAACTGATCTCCCTGCGCCAAAACGTCGCCATCGTCCGCGCCCCGGAGGGCCTCGTCGTAATTCAAATTCGCCACGTCGCCATAATGGCCCACGTAATAACCATAAACGTTCAGGCTGAGTGATAACGATATGCTGAAATCCTCTTCTCTCTATGCAGCAATTGATTTAGGCTCGAACAGCTTTCATATGTTGGTCGTGCGTGAGGTTGCTGGTAGCATTCAGATTATTTCTAGAGTGAAACGTAAAGTGCGCCTTGCTGCGGGTTTAGATAGCAATAACATGCTGTCAGAGCAAGCAATGGAGCGTGGATGGCAATGTCTACGTCTCTTCTCAGAACACTTACAAGACATACCAAATAATCAGATACGTGTAGTTGCTACTGCAACGCTGCGTCTGGCTAAAAATGCGGATATTTTCGTGCAAAAAGCCAGTGAGATCCTCGGCAATACCGTCAAGGTTATTCAGGGGGAAGAAGAAGCTCGATTGATCTACCAAGGTGTTGCCCACACAACTGGCGGCCCAGATCAACGCCTAGTCGTTGATATTGGTGGGGGCAGTACAGAACTCGTCACAGGTACTGGAGCAAAAGCAGAACAATTGTTTAGCCTAGAAATGGGCTGTGTGACTTGGCTTGAAAGATATTTCAGTGATCGCTCTCTAACTGAAGAAAATTTTGCTCAAGCAGAAAAAGCCGCTCACGCAGTCGTTGCCCCAATCGCTGATGCTTTAAAACAGCACGATTGGAAAATTTGCGTTGGCGCATCCGGTACCGTTCAAGCCATTCAAGAGATCATGATCGCACAAGGGATGGATGAGCTGATTACCCTCGATAAGCTCCAACAGCTCAAATATAAAGCCATTCAGTGCCATAAACTTGAAGAGCTCGAAATTGAAGGGCTGACTTTTGAAAGAGCCTTGGTATTCCCGAGTGGCTTATCAATCCTAATTGCTATTTTTGAAGCGCTGTCTATTGATAATATGACATTGGCAGGTGGCGCGTTACGTGAAGGGTTAGTTTATGGCATGCTTGAACTACCTATTGAGCAAGATATTCGCGCACGCACACTACGTAACATCCAACGACGCTTTCAGGTTGATATTGAACAAGCCTCGCGAGTGAGCCAACTCGCAGAGCATTTCTTTTTGCAGGTCTCCAAAGACTGGAACTTAGATTCTCGGTGTCGTGATTTATTAATAGCTGCCTGTATGCTGCACGAAATTGGTTTAAGCGTTGATTTTCGCAAAGGGCCAGAACATGCGGGATACTTAATTACAAATCTTGATTTACCCGGTTTCACCCCTGCACAAAAACGCTTGCTTGCTGCATTATTACGTAATCAGCAAGGCCCTGTTGACCTTGCTACTCTTAGCCAACAAAATGCATTGCCAATACAACAAGCTTATTATTTATGTCGTCTGTTACGCTTAGCGATTATTTTTGCTAGCCGTCGACGTGATGATACCTTACCTGCATTGAGGCTCCATGCAGAATCAACATCTCTGACGATTATGTTGCCATACCGCTGGCTAGCGGAGCATCCGCTACGCTCAGAAAATTTGCAACAGGAAGTACAGTGGCAAGGTTATGTAAATTGGCCTATCACTCTTGAAGAGCGTAATAGCTCTAATAGTTAAACAATTATTCCCCACACTTACCACATCAGTGTGGGGAATAACGATACTCGTCATATTTCAAATTGCAACGCTTTTCATTAAGATACACTCATACCAGTCACAGTGTTTTCTCTGCGCCTAGCGATTCGTTCACTTGCCGCCTAGCTGCACCTCGGATCATTTAGAGTATATATTTGCCTATCCTTTCTTATTTAGCCCTAAACGGGCCTTGATATCAGCAAGTGCAGATTGCCCTTTTTGCATTCGTTCTTCCGCAGTCACAACCTTGCGTTGCTGCTCCCACTCTAAATCATCTTGCGGCAATTCTAATAAAAAACGACTTAGCTCAGGGCGAATTAACTCTCCATATTGCCGACGTTCACGACAATGTGTGAAAAATAATTCTTTTTGGGCACGGGTGATCCCGACATAGGCCAAGCGACGCTCTTCATCAATATTATCTTCATCAATGCTGCTTTGATGAGGCAATAAACCTTCTTCCATACCCACGAGGAAGACATACGGAAACTCTAATCCTTTTGATGCGTGCAATGTCATTAATTGCACTTGATCCGATCCTTCGTCATCTTCCCCACGCTCCATCATGTCGCGCAAAGTAAAACGGGTCACCACTTGGCTTAATGACATTGGCTCATTCAATTCATCCCCCTCAACCATTTCACTCATCCACGTAAATAATTGATTGACGTTTTTCATCCGCATCTCAGCAGCTTTAGTACTCGCCGATGTTTCGTAGAGCCAGCTTTCGTAGTCCATTTCTCGTAATAAATCACGAACAGCTAATAGCGGTTCACGTTCTGACTGCTGCACAATTTTATCCATCCAATGGGTAAATTGTTGTAATGCAGTTAACCCTTTACCTGTAAGAGTTTGCTCTAAACCTAAATCAAAGCTAGCCTGATAAAGGCTTTTACCACGTTGATTTGCCCATTCCCCAAGTTTTTGGATTGTTTTAGGGCCAATTTCACGGCGAGGAGTATTTACAATACGTAAAAAAGCACTGTCATCTTCTGGGTTAGTCAGTACGCGTAAATAAGCTAATAGATCTTTAATCTCAGGGCGTGAAAAGAATGAAGTGCCTCCCGAAATTCGATAAGGAATTCGGTTTTGCATCAGCATTTTTTCAAAAATACGTGACTGATGATTCCCTCGATATAAGATCGCATAATCTTTATATTGCGTTTTATTAATAAAGTGATGTGCAATTAATTCCCCGATCACTCTTTCCGCTTCATGATCTTCATTATTTGCGGTGATCACTTTTAACGGGGCACCATAACCCAAGGTTGAAAATAATTGCTTTTCAAATACATGTGGATTATTGGCAATCAAGATATTTGCTGCTTTTAAGATTCGCTCAGATGAACGGTAATTCTGTTCTAACTTAATCACATTCAGTTTTGGGAAGTCTTCACTTAACAATACTAAATTTTGCGGCCTAGCTCCGCGCCACGAATAAATAGATTGGTCATCATCACCGACAACGGTAAAACGCGCCCGCTGACCGACAAGTAGTTTAACCAATTGGTATTGGCTCGTATTAGTATCTTGATATTCATCCACCAGCAAATAACGGATCTTGTGCTGCCAACGCTCACGAACTTCCTCATTTTGAGATAATAGTATTGTGGGCTTGCTGATCAGATCATCAAAATCCAGTACGTTACAGCTTTTTAAATGTAACTCGTAACGACGATAACATTCTGCAAAATGATGTTCCTTTTCGCTTCTCGCACGCCCAATGACCTGCTCTGGCGATAATAGATCATTTTTCCAATTCGAGATCGAAGAGATAAGTTGCTGTAGCAGGTCTTTATCTTCTTCCAGCAAATCAAAGGTAAGCTCTTTTAATAGAGCCATTTGGTCCTGATCATCAAACAAAGAAAAATTAGCCTTGATACCTAGCGCTTTATATTCACGCTTGATGATCTCCAAGCCAAGCGTATGGAATGTCGAGATAATCAATCCGCGTGCTTCTTTTTTACCTAACGTCTGAGCGACACGCTCTTTCATCTCACGTGCGGCTTTATTGGTAAAAGTTACCGCTGCAATTTGACGAGGTTGATAGCCACAATGGCGGATCAAATGCGCTATTTTGTTGGTAATAACACGGGTTTTTCCCGAACCGGCACCCGCCAGTACAAGGCATGGGCCATCCACAAATTCAACAGCCTGCTGTTGGCTTGGATTTAATCGCATGGTTTCTCTACATCGCTTAGTTATTCAAAATGGAACTCACTACGGATTGTAGCAGAAACCTAGCCAACTCTTGAGCAACGATCCTGCCTATTTATAAAAAAACAAAAAACCGTATGACAAAATACCATACGGTTTTGATTTAGAGATTTTTCATGCTTATAAAACGTATTTTTCTAAACTATTCGCGTTAGAGGAAGGCGGCAAAGGAGGTTATCCCAAGGAGCATACATTAAGTATGTGACTTGGGTAACCGAGTGAAGCCAACGCACCTATCACGCGAAGAGTGACGAAAAATTAGGTTACCCCAAGGAGCATACATTAAACATGTGACTTGGGTAACCGAGTGAAGCCAACGCACCTATCACGCGAAGAGTGACGAAAAATTATTGTGCGCTAGAAATCTTCTTCATATCCGTCATATACCCACGCAGAGTCTTACCGATTTTCTCGATAGGATGATTACGGATAGCTTCATTAACATCACGTAATTGCGCATTATCAGTACCGTTGTCTGCAACAGGTTTCGCTAAATCACCCGCTTGTAACTTAGTCATAAAGTCTTTCAGCATCGGAACAACTGCAAATGAGAACAGATAGTTACCATACTCCGCTGTATCTGAAATAACCACGTTCATTTCATACAGACGTTTACGCGCAATAGTATTCGCAATCAACGGCAATTCATGCAGAGATTCATAATAAGCTGATTCTTCAAGAATACCGGCTTCCAGCATAGTATCAAATGCCAACTCAACCCCTGCTTTAACCATTGCAACCAACAGAACGCCATGGTCAAAATACTCTTGCTCTGCGATTTTACCTGAGTACTCAGGGTAATTCTCAAATGGAGTCTTACCGGTTTCTTCACGCCAAGTCAGTAAGTTTTTATCATCATTTGCCCAGTCAGCCATCATTGTTCTAGAGAACTCACCTGAAATGATGTCATCCATATGTTTTTGGAACAATGGCGCCATAATCGTCTTCAGCTGCTCAGACAGTGCAAATGCACGCAGTTTGGCAGGGTTAGACAGGCGATCCATCATCAATGTGATACCACCTTGTTTCAGTGCCTCGGTGATCGTTTCCCAACCGAACTGAATCAACTTACCTGCGTAGCCCGGCTCAACGCCATCAGCGACCATTTTGTCGTAGCTTAGCAAAGCACCTGCTTGCAACATACCACACAGAATAGTTTGTTCACCCATCAGGTCTGATTTAACTTCAGCAACGAATGATGATTCCAGAACACCCGCACGGTGACCGCCAGTTGCAGCAGCCCAAGCTTTCGCAATTGCCATTCCCTCACCTTTCGGGTCATTTTCAGGATGAACTGCGATCAATGTTGGAACACCGAAACCACGCTTATACTCTTCGCGAACTTCAGTACCTGGGCATTTTGGAGCAACCATCACAACAGTAATGTCTTTACGAATTTCTTCACCAACTTCAACAATGTTAAAACCATGCGAATAACCTAATGCAGCGCCTTGCTTCATCATTGGCTGAACCGCACGAACAACTGTTGAGTGCTGTTTGTCTGGCGTTAAGTTAATCACTAAATCTGCGTGAGGGATCAATTCTTCATAGGTACCCACTTTAAAGCCATTCTCAGTCGCTTTACGCCATGATGCACGTTTCTCAGCGATAGCTTCTGCACGCAATGCATAAGCAATATCTAAACCTGAATCACGCATATTCAAGCCTTGGTTTAGACCTTGAGCACCACAACCGACGATGACGATTTTTTTACCTTTCAGGTACCCTGCTTCATCAGCAAATTCTTCACGTTTCATGAAACGACACTTGCCTAACTGCTCTAACTGCTGACGCAGATTCAAAGTATTAAAATAATTCGTCATTGTCTTACTCCATTGTTCTGTTGTGTTCGTTATTTCAAGCAATCAATGTTGCCTGCCGCTTTTCTCAAGCGATTATGGTTTTACTATATGCGATGATTTGCATTGCTTAAATTGATATATTAACAATACAATGTTGCAGTTTATGCAACACTATTTTTTATGCCACCCAGTGGGGTCACTAAATGGATATCCGAGATTTAAAACTATTTCTACATTTAGCTGAAAGCTGCCATTTTGGTAGAACATCTAAAGCTATGTATGTCAGCCCATCTACGCTATCTCGACAAATACAACGCTTAGAAGAACAATTAGGGCATCCATTATTTATTAGAGATAATCGCTCGGTAAAACTCACTCAAGCAGGTGAACATTTAAAACAATTTGCTCAGCAAACACTGTTGCAATATCAGCAATTACAACATGTGCTAAACCAACAAAGTCCATCTTTAACTGGGGAACTACGTCTTTTTTGTTCCGTCACCGCAGCCTATAGCCATTTACCGCAGGTACTCGATAAATTTAGAGCATTACACCCACTCGTAGAAATAAAACTCACCACTGGCGATGCTGCCGATGCCGTCGATAAAGTCGAAACTAAGGAGGCAGACCTCGGGATAGCCGGTAAACCAGAGCGGCTACCTGATAATGTCAGATTTACCAAAATCGGTGAAATCCCCTTAGTCCTAATAGCGCCTGCGCTACCTTGTGCCGTTCGTAGCATGGCAACAGAAGAACATCCCGATTGGTCTTCTATTCCCTTTATCTTGCCTGAACATGGTCCTTCGAGAAAACGTATCGAGTTATGGTTTCGTCGTTACAATATTAACAACCCTGTTATTTATGCAACCGTTTCTGGCCATGAAGCAATCGTCTCAATGGTGGCACTAGGTTGTGGTATTGCGCTGATACCCAGTGTGGTTGTTGATAACAGCCCTGAGCCTGTCCGTAGCCGTATCTTACAGCTTGATAATGTTTCGCTAGTTGAGCCATTCGAGTTAGGCGTCTGCTTACTTAGCAAACGCCTAAATGAGCCATTGATTAAATCGTTTTGGCAGTTGCTACCTGAAAATCTAATCTAATGTCTGTGGTGTATCTTGAGGCGCTAAAAAGAAACGGAACGATGGATTTCCAGTTTCGTCATGATATTCATAACCAAGCGCTTCAAGATGCCTATCAAAACGAACTTCAGGGCCAGAAAGCTCAAAAGCGGCCAATACACGACCATAATCCGTGCCATGGCTACGATAATGAAATAGCGTGATATTCCAATAGGTACCTAACGTTTCTAAAAACTTCAATAACGCACCTGGTGACTCAGGGAATTCAAAGCTATATAGGCGTTCATTCAATGGCTTAGATGGGCGGCCCCCTATCATATAACGCACATGCAGCTTTGCCATCTCATCATCAGAAAGATCAGCCACTTCATAGCCATGTTGTTTCAACTCTTGAACAATTTCAACCCGTTCGTTTTCGCCACCGTTTAGCCTTACGCCAACAAAAATACATGCGCGCTCAGGATCAGCATCCGTATAACGATAGTTAAATTCAGTCACTGAGCGTTGGCCTAATAATTGACAGAATCGCAAAAAACTGCCTTTTTGCTCAGGAATTGTGACCGCGAGTAAAGCCTCTCGTTTCTCACCGATTTCACAGCGCTCAGAAACATAACGCAAACCATGAAAATTCATGTTCGCACCAGATAACACATGAGCTAAACGTTCGCCTTTAATGTTATGTTGCTGAACATATTTTTTTAGCCCTGCTAATGCTAAAGCCCCTGAAGGCTCGGCTATTGCTCGTACGTCCTCAAAAATATCTTTCAATGCCGCACAAATTTCATCACTATCGACGGTGATCACATCATCAACGTATTGTTGGCACAGCCTGAATGTCTCATCACCAATACGTTTTACTGCGACACCTTCAGCAAATAAACCGACACGTGTTAAATCAACTGGATGCCCAGCCGCCAACGCCGCTTTTAAACAAGCAGCCTCTTCCGCTTCAACCCCAATGATTTTAATTTCAGGCATTAGTTGCTTGATTAAAACAGCAACGCCCGCAATTAAACCACCACCACCAACTGGAATGAAAATGCGATCAAGATGAGCATCTTGCTGTAATAGCTCCAATGCGATAGTTGCTTGGCCCGCAATCACTGATGGATGGTCAAACGGGGGAACAAAGGTGTAGCCCTCTTGTGCCGCCATTTCAATCGCTTTTGCTTTTGCCTCATCAAAATTTGCACCGAATAGGATGGCTTCACCACCAAAACCGCGTACCGCATCAACCTTGATATCAGCGGTTGCTATAGGCATCACAATTTTTGCTTTCACCCCAACGCGGCTTGCCGATAAAGCTACCCCTTGGGCATGATTACCAGCAGAAGCCGTTACTACCCCTTTGGCTTTTTGTTCATCGCTTAAACTGGCAATCATGGCGTAAGCGCCACGTAGTTTAAAACTATGAACAGGCTGCCTATCTTCACGTTTAACTAATACCGTATTGCCTACCCGAGCAGAAATCTTACTCATTGCTTGCAAAGGGGTAACTTGGGCAACTTCATAAACCGGCGCACTTAGCGCCGCTTTTAAATAATCAGCACCAGAAGGCGCTGAGGGTAATGGTTTTGCAGCGGCCACAATTAGCCTCCCAGTTTAGATTTGTCGCGTACAGCGCCCTTATCTGCACTGGTCGCAAGCGAGGCATAAGCACGAAGCGCATAAGACACTTCTCGTTGACGGTTACGTGGAGTATAGGCTTTATCACCACGAGCTAATTCCGCATCACGGCGCTTGTTCAATTCGCTTTCATTGACATCAAGTACCATCGTTCGCTTAGGAATATCGATGTCAATAATGTCACCATCTTGTACCAGCGCTAACAAACCACCACTCGCCGCTTCAGGGGAAATATGACCAATTGAAAGCCCTGAACTACCACCAGAAAAACGCCCATCGGTGATCAAAGCGCAGCTCTTACCCAATCCCATGGATTTTAGATAGGAGGTTGGATACAACATTTCCTGCATTCCAGGACCACCTTTCGGTCCTTCATAGCGGATAACCACTACATCACCTTCAACGACTTTACCGCCTAGAATTGCTTCTACCGCATCGTCTTGACTCTCGAAAACTTTTGCTGGACCACGGAATGTTAAGCTACCTTCATCGACACCGGCTGTTTTTACGATACATCCATCTTCTGCGATATTACCGGCTAGAACGGCCAATCCACCATCTAAGCTATAAGCATGCTCAATATTACGGATACAACCATTTTCACGGTCAGTATCTAGCGATGGCCAACGGCAACTTTGAGAAAATGCTTGAGTAGTACGGATCCCCGCAGGCCCTGCTGAAAACATCGATTTCACAGCTTCATCTTTTGTTAGCATCACATCGTACTGCTCGAGAGTCTGCTTAAAAGTCAGTCCAAGGATATTTTTAACATCTTCTTGTAACAAACCTGCGCGACTTAACTCACCTAAAATACCGATAACACCACCAGCACGGTGGACATCTTCCATATGGTATTTTTGTGTACTTGGAGCAACCTTACATAAATGTGGAACCTTACGTGACAGACGATCAATATCGGTCATGGTAAAATCAACATCAGCTTCTTGAGCCGCCGCTAATAAGTGCAGAACTGTATTCGTTGACCCCCCCATCGCGATATCTAATGTCATCGCATTTTCAAATGCCGCTTTGTTAGCGATATTACGTGGTAATGCACTCTCATCGTCTTGTTCATAATAACGCTTAGTCAGCTCAACAATTCGCTTACCTGCGTTGATAAACAGCTCTTTACGGTCAGCATGAGTCGCTAAAAGAGAGCCATTACCCGGCTGCGATAAACCCAAAGCTTCTGTTAAGCAGTTCATTGAGTTTGCAGTAAACATACCGGAGCAAGAGCCACATGTAGGGCAAGCTGAACGCTCAATTTGCTCGCTATCAGCATCACTCACGTTCGGGTTAGCGCCTTGGATCATCGCATCAACTAAATCTAATTTAATGATTTGATCTGAAAGCTTGGTTTTACCCGCTTCCATTGGGCCACCTGACACAAAAATAACTGGAATGTTTAGGCGCAAGGCAGCCATTAGCATACCTGGGGTAATTTTATCGCAGTTAGAAATACAGACCATTGCATCTGCGCAATGTGCGTTTACCATGTATTCAACAGAATCTGCAATTAGCTCACGGGAAGGTAAGGAGTACAGCATTCCACCATGCCCCATCGCAATACCATCATCAACAGCAATCGTATTAAACTCTTTTGCGACACCACCCGCAGCTTCAATTTGTTCGGCAACGAGTTTACCTAAGTCGCGCAAATGAACGTGACCAGGTACAAATTGGGTAAATGAGTTAACAACCGCAATAATCGGTTTTCCAAAATCAGCGTCAGTCATCCCCGTAGCGCGCCATAATGCGCGAGCTCCTGCCATATTACGACCATGAGTGGTTGTTGCTGAACGGTACTTAGGCATATCTTTACTCCCGTGTTTTTAAAAACAGGCGGGGAACGACCGCCTGTAAATCAAGCTGTATTTGTTATTGAGGGTTAACTGGATCCAACCAACCCCATTTGTCTTCTGTTGTTCCATCAAACAGGCCAAAGAATGCTTGCTGGATCTTTTTAGTCACAGGACCACAGCGGCCAATACCAATTTCGATACCATCTACACTACGCACTGGGGTAATTTCTGCGGCTGTTCCAGTCATAAAGACTTCGTCAGCAAGATACAATGACTCACGTGACAATGTTTGTTCACGCACTTCAATACCCATATCTTTAGCTAAGGTCAAAATTGCATCGCGAGTGATCCCTGGAAGCGCAGAAGAAGTGAACGGAGGGGTAAATAAAATACCATCCTTAACTTCAAAAATATTTTCGCCAGCACCTTCAGATAGGTAACCATGAACATCTAACGCAATACCTTCCTGATAACCATGACGGCGGGCTTCACTACCAACCAGTAGAGATGACAGATAGTTACCACCTGCTTTCGCGCCCGTAGGAATAGTATTTGCCGCAACACGATTCCAAGAAGAAACCATAGCATCGATACCTTGATCTAAAGCTTCTTCCCCTAGGTATGCACCCCAAGGAAAAGCGGCCATAATCACATCCGTGTTATAACCATCAGGCGGGTTAACCCCCATACCAACATCACCAATGAAAACAAGTGGGCGAATATATGCGCTGACTAAGTTATTTTTACGCAGCGTTGCACGACAAGCTTCCATTAACTCTTCAACACTGTAGCTGACTGGCATACGGTAAATTTTTGCAGAATCACGCAGGCGCTGCATATGTTCGCGATGGCGAAAAACAACAGGCCCTTTATGTGAATCATAGCAACGGACACCCTCAAATACGGAGGTCCCGTAATGCAAAGCATGAGACATAACATGAACTTTTGCATCAGCCCATGGCGTCATTTCACCGTTAAACCAAATATAGTCAGCTTTCTTAGTCATTTTATAATTCCTTACATTGCACTTTGTGTGCGTAATAGTCGTGATTCTATTTCTTTTATCTCAACTTCTGAAATATCAGGCAGTTTAGTTAACTGAGCATAAAGCTGCGCTAACGGCCGCTGGCTATTTACAGTCATCGCTATATTTACATTATCACCATCTGCCATGTGATCCATAGTCATTGAACTAATTTGGAATCCACGATGGCGGGTGACACGCAATATACGCTCTAAAACCTCAGGGCGGAAACGGGCTTGTATGGCAATTTGATGTTGCATCATAACGGTTTCTCCATCATTTTTTCATTGCTCGCCCCTGGAGGAACCAACGGCCAGACGTTTTCTAATTCGTTTATTGATACCTGCAAGATGAAAGCACCTTCGCTATTGAGTAACTCATCTAATGCAGAATCAACCTCAGATTTGGTGGTAATACGGCGCCCAGGAATGTCAAATGCTCGGGCCAAAGCAACAAAATCAGGGTTATCAGTCAAAATAGTTTCACTATAACGTTGCTCAAAAAATAGCTCTTGCCATTGGCGAACCATACCTAAGCGTTGGTTATCTAACAGTAAAATTTTAACTGGTAATTTTTTACGCTTGATTGTGCCAAGTTCTTGCACATTCATCATGAAGGAACCATCACCAGAAACACAAATGACTGTATCCTCAGGGCGTGCAACTTGAGCGCCTATGGCGGCTGGAATACCAAAACCCATCGTTCCCAAGCCACTCGACGTTATAAAATTTTCTGGTGATGTCACCGAGATATGTTGAGCTGACCACATTTGATGTTGACCAACATCGGTAGTCACGACCGTGTTAGCATCAATACGATCAGATAATTGTTTTAATAACAAAGGAGCATAAATTGCTTCACCTGGATGATCATATCGCCAGTTAAAATCATGCTTTAGCTGCTGTATTTCTTGCTGCCATGATGAAATATCTTTTTCCATCATCAATGCGGGTAACAACACTTTCGCATCGCCTAATAGTCCCACATGAGCTTGGCGTAGTTTATCCAGTTCGACATGGTCAATATCAATATGGATAACTTTTGCGTTAGGGGCGAATGTGTTCAACTTACCCGTCACACGATCATCAAAACGAGCACCAACAGCGATCAATAAATCACAACGCTGTACTGCTAGGTTTGCAGCTTTAGTACCATGCATACCTAACATTCCAAGATAATGAGGTTCTGATGGCTCAACTGCACCAAGCCCTTTAAGCGTCACGACAGAAGGTATGCCAGTCTGCGCGATAAAATGCCTTAGCTCATCAACAGCCCCTGACATTCCCACACCACCACCAATGTATAACATCGGTTTATGAGACAACGTTAGCAACTCTCTAGCTTGATTGATCGCATCTCTCTGTATTGGTAAATCAGATTCTACAGGCATGAAAAAAGGGGCTAAATCTGCTTTCTGTAGCTGAATATCTTTCGGAATATCAATCAGTACAGGTCCCGGACGACCACTATTTGCGATTGCGAAAGCTTCAGCAACAATGCGAGGTAAATCGTCAATACTCTCCACTAAAAAGCTATGTTTGGTACAAGCAAGCGACAATCCCAATACATCTATTTCTTGGAAAGCATCAGTGCCAATAAACTCAGAACTCACTTGTCCCGTAATAGCCACAACAGGTACAGAATCTAACAAGGCATCAGCTAAACCCGTGATCAAGTTTGTTGCCCCCGGACCAGAAGTGGCGATACACACCCCAGTTTTTGATGTTGACCGCGCGTAACCAATCGCAGCAATGACCGCACCTTGCTCATGACGACATAATAAATGCTCAACACCACCGTCATACAACGCATCATAAACTGGCATGATCGCCCCACCAGGGTAACCAAAAACAGTATCAACTCCCTGCGTTCGCAATGCTTGAACTAACCATTGTGCCCCATTCATGTCGCTCTCCTGTCCTTAACTTAGTTATCTATTTGTATTTATTCTGTTTTTGTAGATTTAATGATGTTGGCAAACTTAGTGTCAAAAAAAACCCCGCGCCTTTCGGTGCGGGGTTCTCGTAAGATCTGGCTACTAATTTAGCCTTCGTCGTCCAAGTGCAGCCCCGCACGGTGGGATAATAATCACCACCACGCTAATAATAATTAGGCTAATCACTCGGAAGAATGTGTTCATGAATATCTATTTTCACTATTATTGTTCATTGTCTATATTTAAGAGTTATCATTTTAAAATTATTTTGACAACTTTTATTTTGTTTTTTTATTATCAAAATATATATTTCATTTAAAATCAAATAGATAAAATAAAAACAGAGTAATTCACTGGGGTTTTACTAAAAAAACAGTAAATACAATTATAAATGGCCGAATAATTAGCCCAATACTCCACCTGAAAAAAATAATATTGCTGATAATAATTATAATTCCCGCGTTATTCAGTTACCGCTATTTGCAATATTCATATCAAGTTCTTGTCTCTAACAAAAATTTAATATTTTGATTAAACATTAAGTTACGTGCGACATCGCAAAAAACAAATGCAAACAAGCTGCCTTACATATTAGTTTTCGAGCGTTTTCGTACACTTAAAAAGTTCAGTTGTAGCTTCTTCCCTAAGAACAGAATATTAGTCTGTTTATGTAAAGGGAGGGAATATGACATTAGCGATTGTTTATACGAGAGCATCAATTGGTATGGATGCACCACTTGTTACCGTTGAAGCACATATCAGTAATGGGCTTCCCGGTTTGACACTTGTCGGTTTACCCGAAATTGCCGTCAAAGAAGCAAGAGATAGGGTCCGTAGTGCTTTAATAAATAGTGGCTTCGAGTATCCCGCAAAAAAGATAACCATAAACTTAGCACCTGCTGATTTACCCAAAGAAGGTGGCCGATATGATCTCGCTATTGCGATCGCAATATTAGCGTCTTCTGGACAAATACCAACAAAAACAATTCATTACTTTGAATTTATTGGGGAACTTGCCCTATCTGGCTATATTAGATATGCCAATGGAGCCATTCCCGCTGCCCTAGCAGCATTAAAGCAAAAAAGACAATTAATACTTTCACTCGAAAGCCAACATGAACTCAATTTATTACCCGAAAATAGTGTAAAACTAACCCAAACGTTATTAGAACTTTGCCATTTTTTGCATGAAAAAGGGACATTACCCAGTAATATTTATCCAACAGGTGCACCAACGGCACCTGATTATGAACACAATATCAATGATATTATTGGTCAAGAACAAGGAAAAAGAGCACTAGAAATTAGTGCAAGTGGAGGACACAACTTATTACTTTTGGGCCCACCGGGGACGGGTAAAACCATGCTAGCGAGTCGATTGCAAACTCTGTTACCCTCTCTAACACCCCAAGAAGCCTTAGAAGTGGCTGCACTACGTAGTTTATGCCATTTATCAAATCACAATCAGGTGTGGCCTGAAAGGCCATTTAGAACACCACACCATAGTGCTTCAATGGTCGCTTTAATCGGTGGAGGTAGTCTGCCAAAACCAGGAGAGATATCGCTCGCCCACAATGGTATTTTATTTCTTGATGAATTACCTGAGTTTAGCCGCTCTGTACTCGACGCATTACGTGAACCCCTTGAAGCAAGGCAAATCGTGATTTCTAGAGCTAAAGCCAAAGTTTGTTTCCCTGCAAATTTTCAACTTGTAGCTGCATTGAATCCAAGCCCAACCGGTCACTATCAAGGAGAGAACAGCCGTAGCTCACCCGCGAAAATATTACGTTATCTTTCCCGTATTTCAGGCCCTTTCCTTGATCGATTTGATCTTTCGATTGATATTCCCTTACTACCACTAGGCTCACTTAGTAGCCAAAAATATCAAAGTGAAAACAGTGAACTCATACGAGCACGTGTCATTAGCGCAAGAAATAGGCAACTAGAAAGAAGCGGAAAGCTCAATAGCCAATTAACAGCCAGAGAAACAACAAAGCTCTGCCAACTCTCCCCTAAAGATGGCCTTTTTTTAGAAAGTGCACTAAATAAACTGGGGCTATCAATACGAGCGTGGCACAGAGTATTGAGGGTCGCACAAACTCTTGCCGACATGCAAAATACACCACAAATAGATAAACAGCATCTTCTTGAGGCACTAAGCTACCGAGCAATGGATAAGTTATTGCTTCATTTACAAAAACAAGTAAGCTGAGCACAGCAGAAGTGACAAAATAGTGGTGTTACTAACAATGGATAAAACCTGACATAAAATGCCATCAGAGCCTTTGTAGCTAAGATAGCGTATTAGCAATCTGTCAAGATAACGCACTTAAAACACATAAGTATATACTACTAACACGAACGATCATTGCCAATAACACTTAAATTTAAAATATGGCAACTATAAATTAAGGGGCCGCAGCCCCTCTAAATATGTTGATGATATTAATCATCCGTGTCTGTATAGTCTTCTGAGGGGTCAATCTGAGGTTTACCGCCAGAAAGAGTATGAAAGCGTTTAGGACGATTTATACGGCTAGAATATTTCGCCCACACTTTTTCTTCGGGAGTTGCTGGTTCACGTTCACCGCGACAAACAGCGACGAAAAGCTTTTCTTCGTCAGTTTGTGCAGCGCGCTTACCTGAATCAAGCTCATTAAAAGCTTGTCCATAGCGTTCGAGCAATTGAGCTTCCTTGATGGTGAAATCACCATGACGAGAAAAGCCACGTGGGTAATGTTTATTATCAAAAAAACGATTAGTCGTGATGAAGCTTTCTGCCATCTGACACACTCCTAACTTATTACTGTCAACTCGTTATGGCGCGGAGTATTAGACAGCATTGACAATCTGTAAAACAAAACATTTAAATCATCACGACAAAAATTATTGGAGATGTATGTGGATACTGAGTTATTGAAAACTTTTTTGGAAGTCAGTAGAACCAGACACTTCGGCCGAGCCGCAGAATCACTCTATTTAACACAATCTGCTGTTAGCTTTCGCATAAGACAGCTAGAGACGCAGCTTGGTACTAATCTATTTACTCGACACCGTAATAATATTCGACTCACCGCCGCTGGAGAGCGCTTAGTTCCTTATGCTGAGTCTTTAATGAACACATGGCTACAGGCGAAAAAAGAAATATCGCACGCATCCCAACATACAGAGCTCTCAATAGGCGCCACCTCGTCATTGTGGGAAGGCTATTTAACAGATTGGATGCAATCTTTATATGAGCAACATGATGAGCTTCGCCTTGAAGCTAGAGTTTCAACCCGCCAATCCTTAGTAAAGCAGCTACACTCTAGAGAATTAGATTTATTAATAGCTACTGAACCACCAAAAATGGATGAATTTGAAAGCACAATTATTGGCTCAATAGAACTACAACTCATGGCTTCTCAAAAGAATATTGCGTTAACAAATTATAATTTTATTAAACTTGAATGGAGTGCGGACTTTCATCCCAAAAATGAGCCTATGCTCACTCCTGATGATACGCCTGTTATGATAACGACATCTGCACATATTGCCCGCCAATTACTGTCTGTATCACTTTCTGCCGCGTTTTTACCCGCACATTGGTGTACCCAATACCCTGGACTAAAAACGCTCTCAGAGGCCGTTATTACAAAGCCCATTTACGCGGTATGGCTACAAAGAAATGATCAGCAGGCACTAATTAACCAATTAATAAAAACGCCTATTCAAAATGCTCAACTCAGTGCCCCCATTTAAAATATTCGTTAGCTGAACTTGAACGCTCAATAAATCCTATTGAGCGTTTTTATTTATCAGTTCTACATGTAATAAATAATTTTAAAGGTACAACTAACTCATTTGAAATGCCCATGAAGCGATCAGTGAATAATTACTGATTGGAGCAATATTAGAATTGGAAAAATAGGAAGGAAAGAAATAGAAAAACTAACAGAAAACTAGCCCAAAAAAGAAAAACCCGATTAAAATAATCGGGTTATCAATAAGATACTTCTTTTATTTTTACTTAATTGGTAACTGGCAGGGGCGGAGAGGCTCGAACTCCCAACACCCGGTTTTGGAGACCGGTGCTCTACCAATTGAACTACGCCCCTAAATTAAGTGGCGGAACGGACGGGACTCGAACCCGCGACCCCCTGCGTGACAGGCAGGTATTCTAACCAACTGAACTACCGCTCCACTTATTCTTTTGCCTTTCGGCTGCTTATCGCATTGCAATAAGTCTTTAATTTAATGTCTGGCAGTTCCCTACTCTCACATGGGGAGACCCCACACTACCATCGGCGCTACGGCGTTTCACTGCTGAGTTCGGCATGGGGTCAGGTGGGACCACCGCGCTATTGCCGCCAGACAAATTCTGTTTCGTTCCCGTTTGCAGTTATCTCAACGCAAACCAGAACTTCAATCTCAAACAAGCTGCGTGTCCTTCACCTTTCGGCTTCTCACTACTCAAAAACAACTCAATCTCTCTAAAACACCTTCGGTGTTGTCAGGTTAAGCCTCACGGTTCATTAGTACTGGTTAGCTCAACGTATCGCTACGCTTACACACCCAGCCTATCAACGTCTTAGTCTTAAACGTTCCTTTA